>JAAZMF010000007.1 GCA_012798955.1 Bacillota bacterium
ACCCCATTTTCATCTTCAACCTGATTATCTACGATGCGAACAGGCTTGCCTTCAACAGCCCGGTTCAGTAATTCTTCGCCAGCCTGATCCAGCAAACAGATGCCATGTTGTGCTAAAAGCCGCGGCCCTAAATTTGGGTATCGACCAGAACTGAAGGACTTGGCATTAATCACAGCTTTCACCCGGGCCGCTACCAAGGACTCTGCCGCAATCTCATCGAGATCCAGATGATCTATGATGGCAATATCACCGGGTTGCAGTCTCTTGACTAGGTTTTTTGTCTTCCTATCTACCCGAGCAATACCTTGGATTTTCATGTTGTGGCCCTCCATATAAAAAACGGGAGAAAAAGCTCTCCCGCCACTAGTATAGCTTGATCTGTCGGCACCTATACCCTAGTTCAAATCCTCTCCCTTAGCCCGTAGCTCCAAACGAATATCATCGGCGATTTTGGCAACAAACGATGAATTGCTGGGGCGCCCCCGATTGGCATCTACCGAATATCCAAAGGCCCGATGCAAGATCTCCATATCGCCCCTCGACCAAGCAGTTTCAATGGCATGACGCATGGAGCGCTCCACCTTAGCAGATGTAGATTGATGGTTCTTGGCAACAGTGGGGTATAGCACTTTAGTCATTTGACCTAGTAACTCAACATCGTAGATCACCATAGCGATGGCATCTTTCAGATAACGGTACCCCTTATAATGGGCCGGCACGCCTAGTTCAGTGATGCGCTCCGCGATCATGCGCTCTACTAAGGTGTTACCCAAAGCATCGGTTATCATGTTCTCTGTTATCCCGGAGTGCTCGGCTATTTGCTCATCTTCATCCTTGGCGATTTTGCCTCCATGGATTGTCTCCCGAATGTGCTTAATTAGAATCTCCCACTCCAATGGTTTCATCAGAAAGCAATCTGCGCCCAATCGTAGGGAACGCTTTAAGAAATCATCAGTGCCAAAAGCTGTCACAACCAAAAACTTGCTCTCTATATCCATCTCTCTGGCCTGCTCTAGCACAGCAAGTCCATCAAGATAGGGAAGTACCAAATCTAATACGACTAAATCCGGATCCAGGCGGTCGATTTCCCGAAGGGCAGAGCGCCCATCGTGTACGACGCCTACACAGACCAAATCAGGCTCTTTTTGGATTTCTTGCTGTAGCAATAGACAAAACTGCCGATTTCCATCTACTATGAGCACAGTTTGCGCCTTAGCCCCCACGTTTACCACCTCACAGTTCTAGGTGGATTTGTTATTCGTCGTCGGCTTCTAAGGCTCCTCCCATAGCTGCTACTAATTCCATGGTATAACTAAGTGCCTTAGGGGTCTCACCTCCAGATTTGCCATGATCCCAAAGGCCTGCTTCCTGGAGCATCCACTCTAGGAAAACTCCAAATCCCCGCTCGGGATCGTTAACAAAGACATGGGTCACTGCCCCAACTAAAGCCCCGTCCTGCAATATGGGGCTACCGCTCATACCTTGGATAATGCCTCCCGTACGTCCGAGCAACCTTTCATCAACGACTCTTAGGACTATGCCCTTATCATCGGGCCGGTTCTGAGGTGTAACTTTCAATATTTCCACTCGGAAGGCCTCCACCTGCTCCCCATCAAGCACCGTGAGGATTTCCGCAGGACCCACCTTGACTTCACTAGCTAGCGCCACCGGCACTTCTCGCTCCCAAGGGGAAGGTGCAGGGCTTGTGGAAAGTCGCCCAAAGACACCGAACTTCGTGTTCTTTTCAATACTACCTATGGTATCTTTTTCGCTGCGAAAGGTCCCCTTTTTCTCTCCGGGATTCCCCCGAGAGCCACGGCGTACCTCACTGATTTGGGCCCGGACAATCCGTCCGTCCTCTATGGGAGCAGGGCCTGTCATACTGGTTGCGATTAGGTGCCCTAGGGCCCCGTATTTGCCCGAAGGGGCATGGTAAAAGGTCAGTGTTCCCACCCCGGCTGTAGGCTCATCTAAAATCATGCCTAACATGTATCTAGGGCCCTCACCATTGGCATTGGGGACAGAGCCCACTAGCACTGGTACAAGATTAACCGTAAAGCGATTAGCCCCTCGCTTTACGGTGAAAGCGATCTCCCTTTGCATTCGACCCATGGTATCAATTAAAGCCGCGACATGGGCGACACTGCGAACAGGCTGCCCGGCGATGGCCTCGATGATATCCCCCGGCAAGATGCCGGCATCTCTGGCGGGATAACGCTCAGTACCGTTTACATCTATGACCGGTACAGTGCGACTGACAATTAGGCCCTGGGCGCTTAGCAAAACACCTATGGCTTGGCCACCGGGACGCACATATAACTTGGGAACTACATCGACAACCATCTGACGGAGGGGAATTACATCCAAAAAACGTAATTCAAGATCTACCCGCCCCAATGTGGTTGGCCGCAGAGCTAGACCGTCCTCCGTAGGCACTAGCAAGCCCTGGGATCCACTGGGATCTCGTATGGTAAAAAGGGGAAGTACCTGCAAAAGCTGCTCTTGTCCAGAAAAAAGCCGCATATGTACCGGCGCATTAATTAATGAAGCAAATAGGAACAAAGCCACGGAAATCAAGACTAACAAAGCGAAAGCCTTAATAGTGCGTTGCTTGCTACCATCCACCGGCTCCACACTCCTCATCGGGGAAAATCGGCGAAATCAGGCAATAAAAAAAGGGTCTAAGGCGACGCCTGACCCTTATGATTCCCTCGACTTGTAGGAGCTATGTTAGGAACTAACCCGCTCATCAAGCAATTGTCGGGCATGTTGGCGACTTACTTCTGAGGCCCCATCTCCCGCCAACATTCGTGCTAACTCCTGAATCCTAGCCTCAGGCTCAAGAGACTTCACAGTCACATGGGTAGATTGATCACTAACTTCCTTGGTAATGGCCAAATGATGGTTAGCCATTCCGGCTACCTGAGGCAAGTGGGTTACACATAACACTTGGCGCTCTGTGGCTAAGGCAGCTAGCTTGGCTCCGACCGCCCGGGCAGTTTTGCCACCAATACCAGCATCCACCTCATCGAATATGAGTGTAGATACTCCATCTGCAGCAGCGATGGTTGATTTTAATGCCAGCATTAGCCGACTCGCCTCCCCACCTGATGCAACACGGGCAAGGGGCTTTACATCCTCACCGGGATTAGCTGAAAACAAGAACTCCACATGATCCACACCTCGAGCGGTCACTTGTACCATCTTGGTGTCATCGCCTTCCAAGTAGGGCACTCCCATAGTGTCGGCAACTTGAGAGACCTGTATCAAGAAACGGGCATGGGTCAAGTTTAGATCCGGCAATTCTGCCATGATCCTTTGCTCTAGCTCCTTGGCAACAATTTGACGCATGGCCGACAATTCACTGGCGACCTTACCAAGATCTGTGTTAGCCTTTGCCAAATCCTCCCGAAGGCGCCCCATGGTAATCTCACTACTTTGCAGTTCTTCCAGCTCACGGGAGACTTTGTCAAAGTAGACAAGAATAGCATCTGTTGTCTCCCCGTATTTGCGCTCTAGGCGATGGATTAGACTTAGTCTCTCTTCCACCTGATCAAGCCGCCCGGGTTCAGAATCTAATCCCTCGGCATATTCCCGTAACTGCCATACAGCCTCTTGGGCATTGGCCGTGGCCGCTCCTACTAACTGAAGTATGTCCTCTAGCCGTTGGTCATGTTTTACTAGCGGTTCTAGTAACTGACTAGCTTCACCTAGGCCATCGAGCACACCCTTGGCTTCTACCTCTTGCCCGTAAAGCATTTGGTAAGCTAAGGTGACCCCCTCCCGCAGCTTCTCACCGTGACGGAGCAATTCCCGTTCTTGCTTTAGCCCAATCTCTTCTCCGGGGGTCAGATGCGCGGCGGCGATCTCATCTACCTGAAACTGCAGTAAATCTATTTGCCGTAATCGGTCTTGCTCACTCAAAGTCAATCGTTCAAGATCTCGCTCCAGTGCCCTCACTTGCCCATAGGCTTCCTCCACTTGGGCTCGCATCACAGATAGTTTGGGGCCACCCATGGCATCCACCATTTCCAGATACTGATGGGGGTCAAAGACCGCTTGATGTTCTTGTTGCCCATGGATTTCCACCAAAAAACTACCGATTTCCCGCAAGGCACCCACTGTGGCTAGTCGGCCATTTACCCAGCACTTATTGCGACCTGAACGATGTATCTCCCGGGCCAATATCAGTTCTCCATGCCCATCATGGGAGAAACCCAATTCCGGTAGTAACTCAAACAGGTTTTTATCCTGGGAGATATCGAAGGTAGCCGCAATCCACGCGGCATCAGCGCCAGTTCGAATCATCTCAGTGTATGCCCTGCTCCCTGTAAGCATACTAATGGCATCTAGCACAATAGATTTGCCCGCCCCGGTCTCCCCGGTAAGCACAGTCATGCCCTGCCCAAATTCAAGTTCTAGAGATGTGATCAGCGCGAAATTTTCGATCTGCAGCTGACGCAGCAAATCTTACCCCCCCTGTGGAATAATAGGCCTACAGATGAGCCATTACTAAGAGCACTCTTGAGCAACTCATGAACCATTCTGACGTAGTTTCCTGAATTCCTCCAAAATCGCACCCACCGTTTCCGAGGGTGCTGCGTTCTTCTCATCTCTGACAATTACCAAGATCGTGTCATCACCGGCAACAGTAGCCAAGATATCAGTCCACTGCAAATCATCAATGGCAGCCGCAACTGCGTTGGCAGTGCCCGAGAGCGTTTTCAAGATAATCATGTTTTGGCTGTAATCGATCTCCATCACATATTCTTGGAAACTGCGGCGGACCCTCCTGAGAACGTCTCCCACCGCCGGTTCAAAGGGTATACCATAGCGGTAATGCCCCTCACCAGTGGGGACCTTCACCAATCTCAATTCCTTTACATCCCGGGATACAGTCGCCTGCGTAACCACAATGCCTCGCTGGCTCAACATCTCGGCCAATTCCTCTTGGGTTTCAATCTCGTGTTCACGAATAATCTGAAGGATCATTGCCTGCCGTTTGGTTTTCATGAAGCACTAGCCACGCACACTCGCCCATGGCAAGGGTTGTGGCTCACACCCCCCATTCTATCAAGTCTTGCCGATAGCCACCATGTATGCTAGGTAGAGTTCTTCGTCCCAGTTAGACTTCAGGCTGTGGGGGGTGCAGTGCTGGGTAGTTCAGACGATTCCGTAGCACTTCGTAAAAGCTACGCCCTCCCAGCTTAATAAATCGAGCATTGAGCTTAGCCCTACGCACCACTACAGATTCCATTGGTGAAAGCTCCACCCCGGCCTGTCCATCGGCTGTAAGCAGAACATTGGTTTCTCGATCATTTATCAATCTAATGCGCAATTCATCATCTGGTAGCGCCAAAATCGAACGGGTGGCGAGGCTGTGAGGACAGATAGGTGTAATTAGAATCGTCTCCAGACGGGGATGGACAATTGGTCCACCAGCGGAAAGGGAATAGGCGGTAGAACCAGTGGGAGTAGATATGATCAACCCGTCGGCCAAAAACTCACCGGCTGACACTCCCTCCACTTCAATGGACACATGAATCATCCGGGCAAAAGCCGCCCGGGTGACTACTACGTCATTAACAGCTAGAAACTGTTCACGCCGTGTATCGCCTTCCACCGTTGCCTCCAAAAGCATGCGCTCTTCGATTGTGTAAGTGCCGGCAAGCAGCTTGCTTAAGGCCACTGTCAAGTCGCTAGGCTCCACCTCGGTGAGAAATCCCAGGTACCCCAGGTTAATACCAAGCAAAGGTACACCATAGGGGGCCAAAAGCCCCGCCCCGTGCAAAAGCGCTCCATCCCCGCCTAACACAACGGCTGCATCTAGAGCCGGCGGAGGTTCGCTGGCAATCACCATGTGGGCATTCCGAGCCCAACCGAGCTGAAGAGCCACATCTGGAGTCACCCAGATATTTACTCCGAAACCCTCAAGATATGTCCTGGTAGCACGGGCAAGTTCTATGGCTTTAGGTTTCCCAAGATGAGGTAAGATACCGATCCGTTTCACATTTAGCGCCTCCACCGATCATGCATTCTCCTCTACTGGGGAAATTCCTGCCACCATCTATAGACCAGTTCCAAGCTCTAAGTGCGCTTCGTTAACTATGTCCCGGCTTAACTTGGCGTAGTCATCTATATGGGGGGCTACTCCCTTTTGCCAATATGCCAAAAATTCCAAATTACCCTCTGGCCCTGCAATAGGGGAAAAGGTTAGCCCCAAGAGACCTAGATTAATATCCGCTGCCTCCCTAAGTACTCGGGTAACCACTTCTTGATGTACATCGGGGTCCCTTACCACACCTTTTTTGCCTATTTGATCCCGCCTAGCCTCAAATTGTGGCTTAATCAAAGCAATGATCTCACCATCTGGAACGAGTAGCGCCGAGATACCATGGAGGATCTTAATCAAAGAGATAAACGCTACGTCAACTGTGGCCATATCCACGGGCCCAGGCAGATCATGGGGAAGCACATTCCTGATATTGGTCCGCTCCATAACTAATACCCGAGGGTCCTGCCGCAAACGCCAGTCCAATTGACCATAGCCTACATCTATAGCGATAACCCTAGTCACACCATTCTGAAGCAAGCAATCAGTAAAGCCCCCGGTGGATGCCCCCACATCCACAGCAGATTTCCCTTGGACTACTACCGAGAAAACCTCCAAGGCCTTTGCTAGTTTCAGTCCACCTCGACTCACGTAGGGGATGGGGTTACCCCTCACTTCAATTTGAGCATCCCTTAAAACAGCAGTACCAGGTTTATCCACCCGATGACCGTCAACGTAAACTATACCTGCCATGATGAGGCCTTGGGCCCTAGTCCGACTTTCCGCTAACCCTTCGTTAACAAGTAATACATCCAATCGGGTTTTCATGAGACTATGGCTTTCTCATCCAGGCGTGCAAAAGCCCCGATTTGTTCAACGAGATGGTCCACATCTAGTCCTAACGCCTCCAAAAGTATCCCATTTTCCCCATGCTCTACGAAATCGTCGCCTATGCCAAAGCGCTTGAATTTCACCTTGCCTAACATACTTTCTGCCTCCAACAACTCTAACACAGCGGACCCGAATCCCCCGGCAAGCACATTTTCTTCTAGTGTGATTACCAAATCAGTACCATGGGCCGCCTCCAATATGGCTGTCTTGTCTAGCGGTTTTACCCAACGGGCATTAATCACACCCACGCTGAGGTCTTGGTTTGTCAACCTTAGCGCTACTTCAAGAGCCGTTGCAACCATGGAGCCAATAGCTATAATAGTTAAATCCCTTCCCTGGGACATGACTTCGGCTTTACCGTATTCAACCTCAGGGCTTTCTCCTACGCCCAACTTTTTTAGAGCACTATCGTGCACTTCACCTCTGGGATATCGCAAAGCGGCGCACCCATCCAGTTGAAGTGCAAGCTCTAGCATTTCAGCAAGCTCCTTGGAATCTTTGGGAGCCATGATGGGAAGGTTTGGGATCATACGCAGATAACTTAGATCAAATACACCGTGATGGGTTGGTCCATCCTCCCCCACCAGACCCGCTCGATCGATGGCTAACACCACTGGCAAGTTAGGCAAGCATACATCATGAACAACCTGATCAAAGGCCCGCTGCAGAAATGTTGAGTAGATAGCTACAACTGGCTTTAGACCACCTGCGGCTAAGCCACCTGCTAAGGTCACGGCATGTTGCTCAGCGATACCAACATCGAAAAATCGGTTGGGGAATGTCTCCTTAAATCGAGTTAAGCCAGTACCATCGGGCATAGCCGCAGTAATGGCCACGATTTCTTCATCTTCCCCAGCAAGCTTGACCAGCGTATCTCCAAATACTCGACTATAGGAAGAAACAGCACCATGATTACCATTGGTAGCTATGGCCGGAGCTGTACCATGGTAAAACACTGGATTTTTCTCCGAAGGCCCATGGCCCTTTCCCTTCTGAGTAATCACGTGGATTAAAACCGGACCTCTTCTGCGCAGGGCCTCCCGCAATGCCTTCTGCAATATGGCCACATCATGGCCATCTACAGGACCGATATAAGTAAAGCCTAACTCCTCAAAGAGCATACCCGGGACAACCAACTGTTTCACTAAGCGCTTGGCACGATCAGTTGCCCTAAGCATGGAGTCACCAATGGCGGGTATGCGTCCCAAGATCTGCTCAATCTCTTCCTTGGTGCGATTCAGCGTAGGATCCATACGGAGTCTAGTCAGATATTCAGAGAGGGCTCCCACGTTGGGAGCAATGGACATCTCGTTATCGTTAAGCACTACTGTCAGTCTTGTGCCCATATGACCAGCGTGGTTAAGAGCTTCAAAGGCCATACCAGCAGTCAAGGCACCATCTCCCACAACAGCTACAACGTTGTGATCCTCCCGGCGATAGTCCCTAGCTAGCGCATATCCCAAGGCGGCCGAGATTGCCGTACTACTATGACCCACTGTAAAAGCATCATAGATGCTCTCATGCCGTGCAGGGAAACCACTAATTCCCTTATACTGGCGCAAAGTTTGGAAGCGATCCCTACGACCTGTAAGCAATTTGTGGGCATAGGCTTGGTGTCCCACATCCCAGACGAGCTTGTCCGCAGGTGTGTTAAGAATGGAATGCAGGGCCACTGTAAGCTCGATGACGCCAAGGCTAGACGCCAAATGGCCCCCCGTCTCCTCTACAACACCGATTATTCGCTCCCTCAGCTCCTCACACAAAAGAGTCAGTTCTGGACGGGTCATACGATGTAACTGTTTCGGATGCTCGATTATCTCCAGTAATGCCACTTCATGAGTCTCCTTGTCATACCTTTTTCGGGCGGATTTGCCTTCGATTCGTGTCTCGCTTTCTGCCAGAGCCCACTGTGTTCCCTAAACTGGTAATTCTTAGGCCAGTAATTGTCTCCCAAGCATATATAACTTTCCCCGCCCCATGCACGATATCACCGGCTTTGGAAATTGCGATATCTTTCCCGAAAGCCTTGCCACCCACAGTCACAGCCGCAACACCTGACACAAGTAGTGTTGCCCATACGCCTTGGCTCCATAGACCAACCTCTCGAAAAGCAGCAAAGGCAATACTAGTCCCCACAGCTCCACTTAGGGTACCGGCTATATCACCGATCATATCATTGCACAACGTAGCTACAGAGGCGGCATTACGTACGATCCACATGGCCTCCTTGGCCCCTAGCACCTTATCTGAAGCCATGGCATGGAAGGGCACCTCGTCGGCGGCAGTTGCCGCCACACCGATTATGTCAAACAAAATACCTATCAAGACAATAATCACTAGTAAGCCAAGGGCTGGAAGCAATGGTAGCAAGTTCAATAGACTACTGCTACCGGAGCTAGACACTAGCGAGATCAAAAACGTCCCCAGGACAACTCCCAGAAAACGTCGGACATTCGATTTCAAAAATTACCACCCCATGAAGGATCAAAAGGCTTGGAGGATCCAAGCCGTGATGGCAAAACCATATTTACAGTAGGTGGCCGCGGGATGAGTAAAGATTGTGGCTTTAGGTCCAGCAGGTTTTCCCAACGGTCCTCCAGACCGTTACCAGTCTGGCGATTTCTCCTTTCCGACCGCTTCACCCTGTCACCAAAGGTGAGGCTGGATTACCACTTAGTCCACACTGTAATCCCCACTCCGCGTCCATAAGGAACAGCCTAGGAGATTTCCTCTACGATCTGCCCCATTTTCTAGCCTCTTTTGCAGGACCATTTTCAGGTAGCATCGGGTCCATCCTCTTGGCCTTCGAATCAGGACTTGAACCTACCATCCCCATGTGCCCCACGCAAGGCAGGCTACACTGCACCCAACACAAAATGCTAAAATGTATCACGTGCAGGTTCACCCCAAGCCGTAGTTTCGCCTAAGTAGGTATTCTCCACGGAATTGGGTCTCCACGGTAGCGGGGTCAACGCCTACATGCCTTTGCAGATCGCCCCACTACCTTAACCCCCAGCAGCAACCCCCAACTGGGCGTCAGCGGCCACCACCAAGGACTTCATCGATGTGCCATTGACGGATTTTTAGGCCCGTCTTGGAAAATGGGCGTATCGACTAGGATACTGCGCCACCTACTACGATTATCATGATTATAGCATAGACGCACAAATGTTACAAGATCTTAGGCATACCCCAGATACCACCTTGGGTCAAGACTATCCAGCAACCGCTATCTGCTGACGGCCCCCTGAATCTTGGCCTGCAGTTCATCTTCAGACAAAGTAAGACCAGCTACCTTAGTCTTCATGGCTTCCATACCCACTGCCAATGCCACAGCAGGTACAACTCTTGGATCAAAGGGCTTTGGTATCACGTAATCTGGCGCCAACTCATCAGCTTCCACAAGATCGGCAATAGCCTTGGCAGCAGCGATCTTCATGGCATCATTGATGGTTCTAGCCCGTACATCTAGCGCTCCCCTAAATATACCAGGAAAACCGAGTACATTATTGACTTGATTGGGAAAATCTGACCTGCCCGAAGCCACCACCTTGGCTCCAGCCGCCATTGCCCTATCCACAGAGATCTCTGGCTCTGGATTGGCCAATGCAAAAACTATAGGAGCCGGACCCATCGACTGGACCATGGCCTCGGTGACAATATTGGCCACCGAAAGACCCACAAACACGTCTTGTCCCTGCATTAGTTCTACCAAATCCCCCTGTATGCCTCGGGGGTTCGTCAGTTGGGCGATCTCACTTTGCACTGGGTCCATCCCAGCCATACCAGGGTATAGTGCTCCGTTTTTACCACAGGCAGTTATGTTCCGCACCCCGTAAAGATGCAGAAGACGAATTACGCTGGAACCAGCGGCACCTACACCATTAACTAACACCCGCAAGTCCTTTAGATCCTTGCCCAATACCCGGCTGGCGTTGATCAGCCCAGCCAATGTCACCACGGCAGTGCCATGCTGGTCATCATGGAAGATAAGCATATCGGATTCTCTTTGTAGCCGCTCTTCGATTTCAAAACACCGCGGGGCGCTAATATCCTCCAAGTTAATACCAGCAAAGGACGGGGCCAGCTGTTTACAGGTCTCTACAATTGTGTCCACATCTTGCGAGCCGAGGCAAATGGGAACTGCATCTACACCGGCAAAGAGCTTGAACAAGACTGCTTTACCTTCCATAACTGGCAATGCACCATCAGGCCCGATATTGCCTAAACCCAGCACCGCAGAGCCATCAGACACAACTGCGATCATGTTGCCCTTACCAGTATACTCATAAACTAACTCCTTGTCCGCCGCTATCCGCCGACAAGGCTCCGCCACACCTGGTGAATAGGCTAGACTCAAGTCTGCTTCATTGTCTACTTTTGCTCGGCTAACAACTTCAATCTTGCCTTGAAGCCGTCTATGAAACTCCAACGATGCTGCATAGACATCCATCTTTTCCCCTCCCCCATAATCTCCCCTTAAGGCCCGTTACCCTTAGTGATCTCGTCCAACGACATATTCTGCCAATTCGCAAAGGACGCGGTTAGTCGGTGCAAAAGCATCTATGGCAGCCTTAGCCTTCTCCATGGTCTCTTCAGCGAGTTCTCGGGCGCGCTCTAGTCCGTATAAGGATACGTAAGTTGCCTTATCAGACCCGGAATCACTACCCACCCGTTTGCCTAACTTACTCTCATCTCCGACTACATCGAGAATATCATCTGTGATTTGAAAGCAAAGACCAAAACACTCAGCATACTCAGTCACCGCCTCAATCTCGTGGGAACTAGCCCCCGCCAGGAGAGCACCACCCCTAAGCACAGCTTTAAACAAAGCACCGGTTTTGTGGGTATGGATATATTCTAAGATTTCATGGTCGATTGTCTGTCCCTCTGATGCTAGATCAACGGCCTGACCGCCGATTACCCCTCGACTACCAGCGGCCATGGCGAGCTCTTTGGTCAGGGCAATTACCGTCGCAGCCGGAATCCCCATGTCCGCTAACTGCATCATCACCGCAAAGGTTTCGGTAAGTAAAGCATCACCTGCCAAGACTGCCAACCCTTCACCAAATACTTTATGGTTTGATGGCTTTCCCCGCCGAAAATCATCATCATCCATACAAGGCAAATCGTCATGGATCAACGTATAGGCGTGTAGCATCTCGGCAGCAGCAGCAAATCGATAGGTAGCACTCTCTATGAGGGGAAACTTATCTTGGGCCACCATCTCGGCAGCGGCTATGGCCAATAGAGCCCGTAGCCGCTTCCCTGCACCGATAGTGCTATACCGCATAGCTTCATGGAGTCTCTCGGGATAGGTTGTCTCCGGCGGCAAACAGCCCTTAAGTTCATTTTCAATGCTAGGTATATACTTGTCCATGAAACGCTCCAAAACCATGGGTCTAAACTCCTTTTTGTTCAAAATGATCAAAGGCGATGACCTCCGGGTCTTCACCCTCCTTTTTGGTAACCAACATAGCTATACGGGTTTCAGCCGCATCTAGCTGTCCGGAACATCGCCGGACGATCTGCACCCCTTCTTCAAAAAGCGCCAGTGACTCGGCCAGGGGGACATCCCCCTTTTCCAGTTGCCCAATAATCTCCTCCAAGCGTGCAATGTTCTGCTCGAAGGTCAAATCCTGATCAGCTCCATGCTGCCCCATAGCCCCACCCCTATCTAGGCTGAATGCGATATCTAGTCAATAGTAGTCAGTCTGTCTAGTCTACTTGGTTTTGTAGCCCCAATTCTGGCCACTATGGTCCCGTCTTGAAGCATTACATCCACATCTTCACCAAGTTGCACCTGCTCGATGGACACGATTGGTTGGTGGGTCTCACTATGGGATACAATCCCATAACCCCTTCCTACCACTGCCAAAGGGCTAAGACCATCTAGCCGTTGCATGATCATGGCAAGATCTTGCCTTGCCCCAGTTAACTGCCTATCCATGGCACTCACTAGCCTATTACTTAACTCATCTAACCGCTGTTGTCTTTCCCGCAAGACACCAACGGGGTTGTAGCTATTTAGCACTCGCTCCAGGTTAGCCACTTTCTCTTTACCATCCGTGTAGTAGCGGAACCAAGCCCCCTCTAGGCGAATCTCCATATCCTTAAGCTCTTGCTGCAAAGCCGCAGCCAAAGGCACAGCCAACTCGGCAGCGGCTGAAGGGGTCGGTGCCCTGAGATCTGCAACAAAGTCACAAATCGTCACATCGGTTTCATGACCTACCGCAGAAATCACTGGGACAGGAGACCCGAAAACAGCCCGGGCCACCGCTTCTTCATTAAAAGGCCATAGATCCTCTAAAGAGCCTCCACCTCGCCCCACGATAATCACATCACAATCGCCCCACTTGACTAAGGCATCTATGCTGGCGACAATACTTGCCGCGGCACTCCGTCCCTGAACTAAGGCTGGGGCTATGAGGATCTCGATGCTTGGCATTCTCCTGGTGAGGATGCTAATCATATCCTGAATGGCTGCCCCTGTGGGCGAGGTAACTATCCCAATTCGCCTGGGTAAGAAGGGAAGCGGTTTCTTGTTTGTTGCATCAAATAAGCCTTCCTCCGTCAGCTTACCTTTGAGCTGTTCAAAGGCCACATGCAAGTCCCCCACACCCCGGGGCTCAAGGTATTCCACATATAACTGATAAATGCCACCGGCTTCATAAATTGTAATAGCACCGGTGGCATATACTTCTAAACCGTCGGTAGGAGTAAAACGAAGGGTACTATTGCGACCTCTAAACATCACACATCGAATACTACTTTGTGCATCCTTTAGCACAAAATACATGTGACCAGAGGTATGGTGTTTGAAATTGGAGATCTCCCCGCATATAGTAACATACTGAAAAAGCGGCTCCCCTTCCAGGTACCGTTTAAGGATGCGATTGATCTCTGTAACCGTGTAAATTGGCGGACCCTCGACCTTAGGCATCTCTAGACCTAACGGAATCTGCTGCATATGGTTCATCACCTGACCTAATTTTTCGCCGTGCCGGGGTGCATCTCCTTCCGCTCAACTAGGGGTAGTCCCATCGGCAAGCATCATGTAATTGGAGAAAGGGCCGACAATGCCGACCCCTTCCCTAGCCCACACAATTTCCTCCGTCCCGCGCTGCCAGTGCTTAACCTTCCTTTTTCACTGACTTGGCCCGTCTGTCGGCCCACACCTGGCCCAAATAGCCTAAAACCAAGCCAACGATCACCCACAACCAATAGCCTGGAGCCACGTAGTTCCCAACCAAGAGACCTAGGATGCCGCCAACTAGCAGTTTCCACCACACAAGACATGCCTCCCCTAGAAAGTGGGCTCATGATCAAACAACCTACTAGGAGTGTATGCCAAAATCATGTAAGTGATAACTAAAATAGTCTGCTTCTCCATATCCCGTAAGCGGCTATCCCCACAGCATTATCACCGCTAAGTGCAGGGGACGCGAAGGTAACTACCACGTCTTCTACTTGAAGGGCCCTTATTAGAAAATCTCGAATATATCCGTTAGCCGCCACGCCCCCAACTACCAATACCCGATCCAGTCCTTTACTGCTTGTCCCATAGGCAATCAAAGCTGCTAAGCTTTCAGCTAGGCATCTCTCTATCCCCTGGGCCAAGGCCCTGGGATCAGCCCCCGCTTCTAGAGCCCTGGTGGCAGCAGCCTCAGGACCGGAAAGGTTTAGATCAAAACCCTTAATGGAAATAGGCAACTTGGTTGGGGGTATGCCTGCTTGGCGTCCTTCTCTAGCTAACTCTTCTAGCACTGGGCCACAAGGAAATGCAAGTCCCATCTTCACACCGAGCCTATCGATCAACTGGCCCGCGTTGATATCAAGGCTGCCCCCAATTTGATCGATTGTCATATCATCGGCGGTCTCATCTATGGTAACGGAAAGCAGATCCGTTGTCCCTCCCGAGATATGCAAAGCCAAAAACTCTCCAGCCCAAGCTAAATTCCGTCCATAGAGACCTGCCCAAATATGCCCGGCTTGGTGGCTAGTAAAGTAGCAGGGCACGTCCCAAGCTAAGGCTAGGCTCTGGGCCAAAGCTTCTCCTGCCTTAAAAACTGGCATATAGGAATTCTCCACAGAGCGGGGCGCATTGCTTACTGCCACCGCGGCTATCTGCTTTAGGGGTAGGATTTCCCCAAGCAGCTTAGGGAGATTCCCCACATGCTGGAAAACCGCCTCAGCTTGCCGGAGCCCCCTTTTCCCCAGTGGCACCTCTAGTAATAATCGGCGGTCAACTACTAGACCTTTCTCACCTACCACAGCCACAGAAGTGGTGTAACAGCTAGTATCTATACCAAGTGCTTTGACCGCTACTTCCCCCTTAGAAGGCCGAGCCTCAACCTACATTGATCCTAACCTCGTCTATCTCGGCTGAACTGCCCCAAAATACCGTTAACAAACCTGCTCGAATCATCATCTCCAAAATCCTTGGCGATCTCCACCGCCTCGCTAATAGCTACTCCTTCCGGTATCTCGGGACAAAAGAGTAACTCATAAAAGGCAATCCGCAGTATGTTGCGATCAACATTGGCTAACCGCTCTAGGCTCCAATCTACAGCCCACCGGGAGATGGCTTCATCTATTTGCTCCTGATAGGTCGTTACCCCTTCAACAATAGAACGGGAAAAAACCGCTGTATCCTCACTAAGATCATTAAAAGCAATAGCATACATCACCGCCGCATCTGCGGGGATTTTGCCCACATCTACTTGGAAAAGGGCCTGCAGAGCCGTTTCCCTCGCCTTTCTCCTTTGCATATCCTCACTTCTCCATAGCTAGACTATACTATCGTCGCCCAGAGGGGAAAATGTCCTCCAGAAAATCCCGGGCTCCCCCCCGCTCATCAAGGCGAGCTCCCACCACATAGCCAATCAATAGACACAAGAGCACGAAAATCGCCTTGACCAATCCATACTTGATGGTGAGCGAACCCAGCAGTATGCCCAACCCCATCCCTATTACTTTACCTTTATTGGCCAGTAGCCAAGCCACGAAAACACCTAGGCGCTCATCCACTATGCAACACCCCCGTCTTGGCCATCCAATGGCATATCTCCCAGACAGCCCCGACTAATCCCAAACTACTCGATGCGGGTCTTAGGATCATGCCTGACATCTTTGATATCCACCTTGACTCGGTAGACCGGATAGCCGACAGTCTCAAACAGATAGTTTCTAATCCGTGCTTGAATCTCACCGGCAAGGGCCGGAATGCTTAACCCAGCATCCACCTGAGCAATAACCCGAATATCCAGTCCTTGAGGGTCAACCCTCACCTCCGGTGTAAGATCCCGTACACCAGCGATATCCCGGGCCGCCCGTTTAATCAAGGCGGTAATAGCCTTTAGGGAAATCTCCACTTGGCCCAGCTCTGTCTCTTGTATAATCGAGCCTTCATCCTGCTGGTCCCTTACTATAGTGGCGAGAAGATAAAGTGCTGCCAAGAGCAAGACTGCTCCTATGACAGCTCCATCAAAGGCTGTCTCCCCTAAAGCAACTAGCCAATCGAACAAGGGCCTGCCATGCCAGCCCATGGCAAAGGAGAAAAAGAGCCCTCCGCTAGCCAGCAAAAATACAGATACTAGGACGGTTATCAACTTGTCTAGCCATTTCACGTTCATGCCCCCCAGACTACCCCTGGGCATACAGCTACCTTACCCGGGGCTGTTCCTCAACCCGCTCTTCTACTTGGAGGAAGTTTACGCCTTGAACGTGCACATTAACTTCCACTACTTCAAGTCCTGTCATCACTTCGATAGCTCGCTTGACATTTTCCTGGATTTTCCAGGCTACATCGGGGATACGCACTCCATATTCCACGATGACAAATAGGTCTATGGCAGCCTGCTCCTCCCCAACTTCAACCTTAACACCCTTGGCGAGGTTCCGCCGACCAAGCATTTCTGCAAACCCACCGGCTATGCCACCACTCATACCAGCCACACCCTCTACTTCAGTAGCAGCTAGCCCGGCGATGACACCTACAACTTCATTGGCTATTCTTAGTTCTCCCAATTCACTTCTGTCTTTTGTTTCCGGCATTCTACTCACCTCACTACCCTATTTCCCCATAAGAGGTTTCCAGCTATTTACCTGCCATGAACTCGCTCTCGATATATCTAGTATGAAAATCACCTTTCCTAAAGCCAGCATCTCTTAGTAGTCGCAAATGGAATGGTATTGATGTATTGATTCCTCTAATGACCATCTCCTCCAAGGCCACTTCCATGCGACTGATAGCTTCCTCCCGATTATGACCCCATGTAATCAATTTAGCGATCATGGGATCATAAAATGGACTCACTTCACAACCACCATACAAGGCACTATCAATGCGGATCCCCATGCCCCCAGGGGCATGGTAGGCAGTCACTACGCCCGGAGATGGCAAAAAGCCCTCTTCGGGGTTTTCTGCATTAATTCGGCACTCTATTGCATGTCCCCGTAGCGTAATCTCATCTTGTTCGTAGCGAAGCGATTCACCCGCTGCGATGCGCACCTGCTCCTTAACTAGATCAATGCCAGTGACCATCTCTGTTACAGGGTGCTCCACCTGGATTCTGGTATTCATTTCCATAAAATAGAAATTCCCTTGTCCATCCACCAAGAACTCAATTGTGCCTGCATTAACGTAATCTACTGCTCTAGCACCGGCAACAGCCATACGACCCATGGTTTCCCGCATCTTTGGAGTAATGGCCACAGACGGGGCCTCTTCTAGTACCTTTTGCTGACGTCGCTGTAGCGAACACTCCCGCTCACCTAGATGCAGTATGTTCCCATGCTGATCGGCCAAGATCTGAATCTCCACGTGGCGAGGTCGCTCCACGAACTTCTCAATGTAGACCTCACTGTTACCAAAGGCAGCATCAGCTTCAGAACGGGCTAAATTCAGGGCACGGACTAGATCATCGGAACTAGCTACCACCCTCATGCCCTTACCTCCACCTCCGGCAGAAGCTTTGACAATTACAGGGTAGCCAATTTCCGTAGCGATCTTCAAGGCCTCTATGTCCGAACCCACAGGCCCATCACTGCCTGGGATGACCGGTATGCCTGCCTCCTGCATGGTCCGTTTGGCCTTAGCTTTATCTCCCATACAGTCAATAGTGGCCGGCTTTGGCCCAATAAATACCAGACCGTGATCTTCACAAATCTCGGCAAACCTTGCCCTCTCCGATAAATATCCATAGCCAGGATGAATAGCATCGGCCCCAGTGAGCAAAGCCGCGCTAATAATGTTCGGGATATTTAAATAACTCCTGGCTGAATTTGCTGGACCTACGCATACGGCTTCATCGGCCAACTTAACGTGCAATGCATCTGCGTCAGCTTCCGAGTAAATGGCTACAGTGCTAATCCCCATCTCCTTACAGGCTCGAATCACTCTCAAGGCGATTTCGCCTCGGTTAGCTACCAATATTCTCTGAAACACGGCATAACCCTCCCCCAGTGGCCCGCTACAGCCCTTAAATTTGCTCGATTACGAACAGAGGCTGGCCGTATTCCACTGGTTGGGCATTATCCGCCAAAATCTCCAGCACCTTACCTCGCACTTCAGATTCGATTTCGTTCATGAGTTTCATAGCTTCAATAATGCAAAGGGGCTGACCCACCTCAACTATGTCACCCACCCGCACGTAGGGATCTGCATCAGGTGCAGGCGCTCGGTAAAAAGTGCCCACCATGGGTGCTTCAATGGTCACACGCCCTGCCAAAACATCATCGGTCCCACTATCTGGCACTGGTTCCACTGTCGCTGCCTGCACCCCACCCACCCCGACCCCAGATGCAGGGGCAGTAGCGTAGGCGGCCGCCTTTTTTAGAACGAGCTTCGCATCATCAAGCTCCCAGACTAGCTCAACAAGACTACTTTCCTCAAGGGCTTTGATCAAAATCTGTATATCATCTAGATTCACTGTCTACCATCCTTCTCCAGGCCGAGATGGGCGGAGCCGCGTCTATATCCTTCCCACCAACTACTAGGTGATACGTTTCTCTGTCAACATCTTGAGAGAATCCCAGTAAAGGCCTAATCTACTATTCATTTGATATTCTCGGTTCCTAGGCCCATTCCTGCATACTCTGCCCGGTTAGTACCGAAAACGCCATTCACACCATATCTCCAGGCTCCCCCTCAGCTTCTTTGATCGATAATCCTGATCTTCTCCAAAGTGACACCGGTCATATCACTCACCGTATCACCAATGCGGGCAGCCTCCTCTTCTGTCAACACTGTATCTACCATGACCGTAGCACCTGTTTCGCCCAGTACAACAACTGCATCGGGCAACCCTTGTGCCATGAGTAATCCCTCAAGCTCGTTTTCAATTTCGGAGCTTGACATAATATCCATAAGTCGAGCTTGGGCACTGGCCTTTTGCTCCTCTGAACTAGTTGTATCGGCCATAATGTCCTGCATAGCTTCTAGTTGCCGGGAGCGGCTGCGATCCCTATTCCACCTAAACTCGGCAAAAGCCTCTCCCTTAGCCAATGGTTCCACTGCCACCAGAAGTTGGCCCGCCGCGGGGATGGCCAGTTGAAAATCACTGTTATAAATGGGTAATATGGGTAGGTATTCATCTACAGCATCTAGGGTTACGACCTGCCCAAAGGTCGCGGCCTCCTCTTCATCTTCTAGCCAACTCATGGGTAGTGGGGCAGGAGGGTCCTCGGCCAAGGCTTCATCGAGAACATCAGCGTCTACACTCTCTTCAATTGATGGCCTAGGGGCCAAGGGCACACGCCTATCTAATCTAGACTGAATTTGACGCCATAGCACCATTCCCTCTCCTCCGCTTTTGAAAACAGGATTCCTGGTTAGAGTCTGCCAAAGCAGCCACGCGACCACAATGGCCAAAAGCATCCCTACAAGCCATTTCCGCAAGGTGCTGCGGTCAATTACATAGAACATGCCATTACCTCCCCATTTAAACCTACTTTTTCCTTGCCACCACCATCACCCTGTGGGCGGGGATATCCACGGCGGTTGCCACCGCCCGGGCAATCCGCAGCTTAATTCCGGGATTCTTGGCACCATCGGCCACCACCAACACACCCCCTATCACCGGTCGGTACTCTGACAGGACTATGGGTTTATCGGCAGAGCCCTGACCTTCCCTAACAATCACCACCTTTTCATTGAAACGTTCGGCTACAACATGGCGCTGGCCACCTTGTTTATCGGTTTCCGTTGTAGTTGTTTTGTCGCCATTGATATCCCTAGCCACCTCTAGGCGAGATCCAGTAATCACAGAAACCATAACCTGAACCGTGCCCACACCTTCTATCTGGCTTAACATTTTGGCTAGGCCATTTTCGATATCCTCCTCGAAACTCCGTTGCCATGAGGACATTCGACTAGTTACAGGCTCAACCACCAATTGGTCCCGGGAGTTTGGCACACTAGACAATGTTGGAGTGATGCGTTTATTTCCAGTAAACTGCAGCAACATGGCAGCTATAACGGCAGACACAATTAGGTAGCCGGTCAATTGGCGCTGCCGGGTTGTAAGCGGAATATGCTCCCGCTCATGTTCCTGTCCCTGCCCCGGACTTGGCTCCCTACGGGGCCACCACTTCTCCCATAGATCCTGCCACTCCACCTTGCACCGCCCCCGTTATCGCAAGATACTTACTGTGACTTGGCTCTCATCTATATCATAGAAATCTGCCACCCACGACCCTGCCCGTTCGGCAACTTGTGCATGAACTGTAGGAGAACAAGGGAGCATCATAGAGGGTGCACCTCCTAAGATGGCAACTGGTTCCACCGGCTCTACGACTGTATGACCCATTTCACCGTCCTGGACTGTAAGGGGTAGCGCATTTTCTTCCCCATCCATCCCTTCAGATAGTCGTAGTTGCACGACCACCCTCTCCAGCTCACCTTTGCTGTTAATCTGGCTAACTACCTGGGCTTCGTCTATACCGGTCAATAGGCTTAACATTGATCCCAATTGACGGTTAGTCTGTTTTTCCATATGTTCCCACATGACGTCGCTTCCCTTCCCTAGTAAATCCCGAGCTCGCTCCTCCAAGGTAGGAGTGTCCACAGTTGCCCAATAGGCTCCGGCCCCATCTAGATTATATTTATCGAAATTCATCACTAGTTCCTCAAGTCTACCTAAAACACCCTCACCCACCAAAGGTCCGATCATTAGCGCTATGAGCAAAAGTCCCACAATAAAACGCAGGAATCCCTTTAGATCACTATCGGGTATTACCATGAGCAAGAGTCCACTGACGAGCAGAAATGTCACCAGACCCCTAATCCATTCCATTAGTAACTCAAACATATCCTCACCCTTGCTGACTAGCGAAGCATTGCTGTTAGGTTGCCCATACCCACCAACACAGTAATTGTCAGTAGAAATGCTAGAGTGACAGTCATCACAGCCACAAATATGATGGAGATTATACTACCACAGCTAGCCATGGCTGCAACTAGCCGGGGGTCACTGATTGGCTCAATCAAAGCAGTAACTATTCGGTAGGTGAATAAAATCGCCAAGACTTTGACTAGGGGAAATGCCACAATAACTAGGATGGCACCTAATCCAAAGGCTCCTAGACCATTTTTGATCAAAAGAGAGCCTCCCACGGCTACATCCAGTGCCTGGGCAAAGGTGTTACCTAAGACTGGCATGACTTTGCCACCTACATACTTGGCCGCTCGAATAGCCACACCGTCTGCTACAGGAGCTAGCATACCTCTGGCAGTAATCATAGCAGCAAAGCCTACGAAAGCTCCTCCTAGTATAAGGCTACCAACACGCTCAAAAAGTGTCGCCAGTCGACGAAGAGGAAACCCGGGAAAAGTGTTACCCACCACTCCTAGCACAATGGATAATCGCAGCATTGGAAATACTCCATGCTGCACAAGGCTGCTCATCAACCCCACGGAAGCTATTAATATGGGATGCATCAAGGCTACAGTGGTAAAAGCCCCCACTGCCGCCAGTGTGGTCGAGAGTAAGGGTAAGAGCACATACATAAGGGTGGCCATGGTATCGATTGCCCTAATCCCTACCCCTACTGCGAGCTGAAAGCTATTAAGCGCTACATGCAACAGTAGCAGAAGGCAGGCCACCATGGGAACATCCAATGCATCGGGGCCTAGAGAAGCAATCTGCAGATTTTGTAGCAAACCTGACATGATAGCCAAGACCACTAGTCGTGCCAAAAGACGTGAATTGGCCACTACCTCCCGGAAAAGATAACGGGTAAGCGCTCCCAATAGATTGCCCCAATCAATACCTTGATTACCTAGAATCAACTGGCCAATATCTAAGGTAGGCAACTGAGCCTGAACTTCCCCATCTAGATTGGCGATTAACCTTTCCATTTCGCCCATATCCAAAAGATCTAGTTGGGCCTCTACTACCTTGGCCAAAGGGGTGGGTGCCGAAGATGCTGCCGCAGGAACCCCTAGGCAGATGATTAACCAAAAGACAAAAAACCACCTAGCCATGGCCCCATCCCCCTTAGGGCAAGATTCTTGCTAAAGCTTCAACTACACCGAGGATAATGGGCAAGGCGATCACCATCACCACGATCTTGCCCGTTAGCTCCACGGCAATAGCCAGACTCTTTTCATTGGCATCCTTGCATATCTGGGAGCCAAAGGCTGTAATATAGGCCACCGCCATAGTTCGTAAGAGCACATCGAAATATTGACCACCGATCGCGGTATCCTGCCCCAACTGGTAGAAAACGTGGATAATGTCTCGCAACGGTGCCAATACACGAAGCAATATCACTACAGTGAATAGCAGTGCCAGGCCAATGGCATATTCGGGATAGCTTGCCCGCAAGTTTACTTGAATAAACGCTACTACCAGTGCAGTCAAGATTACTGACACCAAATGCGACACGCCCATCCCTCCGTCAATACCAACGAAAAACACTTTCCACTTGTTGAAACAACTCAGCGATGAGCTGGACCAGCCAGATCAAAACAAGGACTACACCGGCCAAGCTCAGCATCTGGGCCTGATCCTTGCGTTCGGCCTGCTGCAAAAAAATGTTTAGGATAGATATGAGAATGCCTACCCCGGCTATCCGATAGATCAGGCTTAGATCCATGTACTACCCCCACCTTTTTGGTATCACCATAAAGACAAGTCTTGTCCCCGCAGGCAACAAGAGGCTTCTAGCTAGATCAAAACCAAGATCAAGGCTACGCCTGCCGCCCATCCTAAGGCATGGTAGAGGCGAGCTGCATGCTTTTCCACTTGGCGTGCCGCCGTCTCTTGCCCATGCAACTGCTCCCGGGCAATCGCCAAATGGCGGGCCTGATCACCTCGGGGTGATATCCCCAGATTATGGCCTAGATTAGCCAAAATCCGTTCATCATCCCGATTGAGCACTAGATACTGCCGAGCATCTAGGAGGGCTTGGCGCCAAGCTACTTCTAGGGGAAGCTCCCCATCCACAAGTAGGTAAGCGACCTCATGGAACAATCGGTTTACTGGCCGGGGGATAATCCGGGCCAGCTCTCCAAATGCCTCTGGCAAAAACATCATGCCATGATGGATCTCCGTTTCCAGGCGACTGAGGGCTGCCTGCAAGAGAGCCAACTGTTGGGGGCGATCCCTAACCGAAGCGCCCAATATCCAGCCAACTGAGCCGCTACACACCACCACTATCAAACTCAAGACATAACGTAGCAATGTCAACGCTTTCACCCGATCTCT
This sequence comes from Bacillota bacterium, assembly GCA_012798955.1. GTDB lineage: Bacteria > Bacillota > Limnochordia > DTU087 > DTU087 > JAAZMF01. The sequence continues at coordinate 23,656 of JAAZMF010000007.1, forward strand.
TAGTCATCATATTGGCACAGCTTCCCATATATGCCAATTTCAGTAGAGTGTTTCAATCTTCTCAATGGTCCCCGGCCCCCGGCGTCGGCTGAGTACTACTAGACGCCGGAAAATCCCATGTCGAGCCAACAGACATCCCCCTGGGCGCAACTGCACATTTTCCCAGGAATCCCCATGGATACTAGCCACAACGGGAATCCCAGCGGCCATGGCCTCGATGATGGCCTCTGCGTCATTTGTTGTACCAAGTTCGTCGGTGATCAAGACATCGGGAGCCATTGCCCGAATGGCAAGCATGATACCGGATGTTTTCGGATAACCATTTAGGACATCAGTGCAAGGACCGACATCCATCTGTGGCTCTCCTTGCCAAGAGGCGGCTATCTCACTTCTCTCATCGACAATCACCACATTATGCCTAACTACGCCACCAGCGCCCCAGGAAAGCTGCCTCGCTATATCTCGAATCAAAGTAGTTTTTCCGCAGCCTGGCGGTGATACAATCAGGGTTGAGAGAATGCGCCCCTGGTCATCCACTAAGGAAGGGAGCAAGGTGGCGGCCACCCCCTGTATCTCCCGGGCAATTCGAATATTGAATTGACCCATATGGCGGATGGCAAGGGCATCGCCCTCTTCCACAAAGGCAGTGCCACTAATACCTACCCGATGACCTCCGTGTAATGTGATGAAACCCTGCAATAACTGATCTTGCACCATATACAAGGAAGATCGTGTCATGAGCTGAAGGGTTAGGCGACACTCTTCCTCAGTGACGTGGTATCCCTCTTTGGGATCGGCCATGAGCTGGCCATCGGGAGAGACAAAGGCTATGCCTTGACTGTTAACTAAAGCTAGGGGCCTTGCTTGGCGAATGCGCAACTCTAGTACATCACGTTGAACGCTAGGAGACAGTCGACCTAAAGGCATCCGTAGGGAGCTAGCCACATAACTGAGAACTTGGCTAAACCCTCGATGCCAGGTATTGCCGTGACCCACACCTACAGCCCAATGGCCGGGATTCATCATCTGATAACCCACAAAACCTCCCCCTTGTCCATTTATATGGGGTTCTTAAGCAAACTAGAATCTAGGCTAAACAAAAGGACCATATTCTCCACTAATAAATTGGGAACATGGTCCTATTATCTATCTTGTGCTAGCCCATTATCGGAGGGAAGCAAAGTATGCCACTAGGCTATACATCCTCCAGATCATCTAGTTCATCAATATCAAGAAAGTCATCACCTTTGTAAACTACGCCCCCGCATTCGGGACAAGTCACTTGCACATCATCGTCATAAAGGAAATCTTCCTCAAAACTGACAGATTCGCCACAAGCCGGACACTCAATCTCCACATAGTGCTCTTCCTCGTCTTCTCCGTAAATCTCATCTTCGAGATCCATCAAATCACCATCAACGGCCTCAACATACTCGGCCAATTCGTCAAGACCACTACCTAACACTAGCACAGACCTTCCTAGGTCATCCAAAATGCTAAGCAATTGCTCCCAGACTGCCTTAGTCCCTGGCTCGGTCCCGGACAAATTGCCCCCCTCCAACAAACCCCTCAAATACGCAATCTTCTCTTGTACAGTTTTCACCAGTAGCCACTCCCTCCGTAGTTGTTAGTACTAGCTTGCCACTAGGCCCGGGACAAGTATTCCCCAGTCCTAGTATCAACCTTAATAATGGTACCTTGCTCGATAAAAAGCGGGACTTGCACGATTAAGCCTGTCTCCACAGTAGCCGGTTTGGTGCCACCGGTCGCTGTGTCACCTCGAAAACCCGGCTCAGTCTCGATAATCTCTAGTTCAACAGCAGTGGGCAAATCAACTCCAATAGGTGCTCCTTCATAGAGCTGAACCCCAATTACCATGTTCTCAGTCAGGTAGTTGACGGCATCATCTAGGGCACTTGCAGTAAGGCTCATCTGTTCGTAGGTTTCTGTGTCCATGAAATGGTATTCATCCCCGGCGGCATACAGATACTGCATCTGCTTTGTCTCGATCCGAGCCCTTGGGACCCTTTCACCCGCCCTAAAGGTGCGTTCTGTTACAGCTCCACTTCGTACATTTCGTAGCTTGGTGCGGACAAAAGCCGCTCCTTTGCCGGGCTTTACATGCAAGAACTCAACTACACTCCAAACCTCCCCATCGAGCTCTAGAGTCAACCCGGTTCTTAGATCATTTACTGAAATCACACATGTTCCTCCTTCAGTACTAACAAGCCCCCCAAAAACCGAAGGCCTAGTTAAGCTCCAATAACTCCTTGGTGCTATGGCTAAGCACCCTATAACCGTCTTGTGTCACCAATACCAAGTCCTCAATTCTCACTCCACCAAAACCCGGTAAGTAGATCCCCGGCTCCACAGTGACTACCATGCCGGGCTTTAGGGTCTTGTTGCCTTTGGGAGACAAGCGAGGCTCTTCATGGATTGCAAGGCCTACACCGTGGCCAAGCCCGTGGCCAAATTGATCCCCGTAACCAGCCTCTTCAATAATCTGCCGGGCAACTCTGTCGATCTCTATACCTGTCTTTCCGGGCCCTACCGCGGCCAATGCTGAGAGTTGAGCTTCTAGAACAACATCGTATATTGCGCGGCTTTTGTGGCAAGCCTTTCCGATACATACCGTTCTAGTCATGTCACTACAATAGCCCCCATAGCGGGCACCAAAGTCCATGACAACCAGATCGCCAGGGGCCAAAACCCGCTCTCCCGGCCTAGCATGGGGCAATGCACCATTAGGCCCACTAGCCAGAATCACATCAAAAGCCAATCCTTCGGCCCCTTGCCTCCGCATGGCAAACTCCAATTCCAGCGCCAACTCCCGCTCACTTACTCCCGGCACCATTCTGGGAAGCAGTTGACTCCAAGCAGTATCAGCAATGGCCGCCGCCCTTTCCATGGCCTCAATCTCTGTGGCCTCTTTGAGCATACGAAGCTCTTCCACAATTTCTTGGGTAGCCACCCACTCCACATCACCTAGTTTCCCTTGCCAATCAGCATACTGCTGGTAGGTGACAACATCGCCTTCAAATCCCACCCGCTTTGCTCCCTGCTCTGTGAAGACTTGTCCCAGAGTCTTGATCAGTTCGTCATAGCGCAGTATGGTAAACTCCGGTGATTGATGGGTCGCTTGTTCAACATAGCGAAAATCCGTGAGCAAAAGCGCAGCAGTGGATGTAATGACTAATGTCCCGGCAGATCCGGTAAATCCACTCAGATAGCGACGATTTTCAGCACTAGTGACTACCAAGCAATCTAGCCCTTTTTCCTTTAGTCTATGGCGTAATTTGATCAGTCTATCCACATCTTCTCCCCCATCCCCAAAATCATCAAACTCCACTCCCCAACATGATGCAACACTTTACCCTTGACCAATAATCTCTACTAATCCTTGCAGTCCCAAGAGATAGCTATTAGGGCCAAAGCCCGCAACTTGCCCCCTGCACACGGCGCCGGTCACCGACTCATGGCGAAATGGTTCCCTTTGATAGATGTTGGACATATGTACCTCCACCACCGGCAACTCCACCGCGGCTATGGCATCCCGAATAGCATAGGCATAATGGGTAAAAGCCGCGGGATTAATCAAGATGCCATCATAGCCAGATCGGCATGCATGGATAGCGTCAATCAACTCACCTTCGTGATTGCTTTGGAAAAAGTCCACCTGACACCCCAATTCACGGGCTAAGTTGGTAAGCTGCTGCTCAATTTCTGCTAGTGTCATTTCCCCATAGATATCCCTTTCCCGCTTACCGAGCAGATTGAGGTTAGGTCCATTAATCACTTTTATCCGCATGGTAGCCCCTCCTGCTGTATCTTCAGGGCCTCCAATAGCTCCTGGGGCATGATTACCTCTGCCTCCTTGGCGTTACCTAGTCCATGGAGCAATACAAAGCGCAGCTGCCCTTGCCGGGCCTTCTTGTCACTATTTGAAGCCTGCACGATGCCTTCCAGAGACAACTCCCCTAGCTGAATGGGCAATCGCCAAGCCCTTAACAAACTGACTACTCGCCTACACTCTTCCTGGGACAAATACCCCTTGCGACTAGATAAAATGGCGGCGGTAACCATACCCATTGCGATTGCTTCTCCGTGGGTATATCGGCCATAGCCTGCCACCTGTTCTACTCCATGTCCCACAGTATGACCAAAATTCAAGATCTCCCTGTAACCCGTCTCCTTAGTGTCCGCGGCTACTACCTGGGCCTTAATTTCACAGGAACGCTTCACCCATTGGGCAATCACCGATTTGGACACACTTTGCTGGGCATGCCTCTCTAAATCTTTCATAAGGTCTGTATCACAGATGAAGGCGCATTTGATCACTTCCGCCATACCTGTAAGGAACTGACGGTGGGGCAAAGCTTCTAGGGTATCTAGATCAGCCACAACCATTTCCGGCTGATAAAAGGCACCGATCAGGTTTTTGCCACTTGGATGGTTAACTCCTACTTTCCCACCAACAGAGCTATCCACTTGTGCCAAAAGCGTAGTTGGCACCTGGATAAATCTAATCCCTCGCATATAGGTGGCAGCGGCAAAGCCGGCTATATCTCCAATAACCCCTCCGCCCAAAGCAATTATCCCTGACGATCGGTCCAGGCCCATATCCAATGCCGCCCCATAGATACGCTCCACCGTGGCAAGATACTTGAACTCCTCACCATCGGGGATGAGCACCGCCTCATAACAAAGACCGGCATCTTCCAAGGATTCCTTTACCCGATCCCCATATAGGGCAAATACTGTAGGATTCGACACGATCAGAGCCTTCTGAAGTTTGGCCTCATGGCGACAGCGCTGCCCAAGATTATCTAAAAGCCCATGGCCAATATGAATTGGATAGGTTCCACCTTCTGCTTTGACTAAGAGGTGGTGGGCTTGCCCCGTCTTCTCGCTCTTTGCTCCATTATCAATGGTCTTTTGCCACCAATCGCCAATTTTTTCAGCCACTGCCTTGGGTGACAAGGACCCATCTACTACCAGATCACATTTTGCATAGGCCCATCGGCGTTCATCCTCTAGCCTTTGCCAATTGGCCATGTACCTACTTCTTGACCCACTCTCTAACCCCTCGGTCGCCCTATCAGGTGCCCCCTTAATCTCGGCGTCGAACTGACCACCCGATCCATGGCTATCCTGTACTAAAAGTGGCCTCGTCCCGTCAAAGTCAAGACGCTTAGCCGCTGTGTCACTATCTATAGCTAGCCAGATCACTAGATGCTGCTCCATCAATTCACGGTTAGATTCCCTAAGAATGGCTCCTCCGCCGGTAGAGATTACCCGACTAGGTAGAGCTAGCGCCTCCCGAAGAGCAAGACTCTCTAACTCCCGAAAGTGGTCTTCTCCATAGCGACTAAAGATCTCCTGCACCGAGGCATTCGCCTCTTCTTCAATTACCTCATCAAGATCGAGGTACTTCATGCCCAATTGAGCGGCCAAGAGTTTGCCTACTGTGCTTTTTCCAGCGCCCATCATACCCGTCAAAATCAAATTCGGTTCATTGCCCATCTCTACCACTCCTAACCCTTGATTTGCCCGGGACAAAGGGAGAGTAGATACTCCTTAAAGCTAGCTTCTATCTCTTTAACCGAATCTCCCCCAAACTTCTCCAAGAAAGCCTCGGCAAGTACCCAAGATACCATGGCTTCCCCTACCACAGCCGCGGCCGGTACCGCACATACATCGGATCGTTCAATACCCGCAGCAATAGGCTCTAGGCTATCTAGATCAACGGAGGAAAGTGGTTTATAAAGAGTAGGAATAGGTTTCATAGTCGCCCGTACAACTATTGGAGAACCATTGGTCATGCCACCCTCGATACCTCCAGCCCGATTGGTAGATCGATAAAAGCCACCGGCTGTCGGCCAATGCCTGCCTTGCCAATAGAAAGCCTCTCTTTTGCAGTCAGCCCCCGTTCCATGGTAATGGATTTCATCATGGACCTGGGAGCCCGGGCGTAAGCCACTTTCTCGACCCATACCGATCTCCACAGCTTTGATGGCAGGAATGGACATTAAGGCCTGGCCTAGACGCCCATCTAGCCTTCGATCCCAATGCACATGACTGCCTAAACCGGCGGGCACATGCTCTGCGATAATTTCGAAAATGCCCCCCAGAGAGTCTCCCGTGGCCCTAGCATGATCTATGGCAGCCATCATCTGTTCTGTTGCCCTGTCATCAGCGCAGCGTAAGGGGGATGTCTCCGCCTTTTCCCTAATCCAATCCCCACCTCGCCCCCCATCAGTAGCCATTACATCCCCGATCTGTACCACATGGGAAGAGACAACCATGCCAAAATGCTCCAACAGCCTGCGGGCCACAGCTCCCACCGCCACCCGCATGGCAGTCTCTCTCGCACTAGCTCGCTCCAGAATATTTCTGGCGTCCTTGGTTCTATATTTTAGCATCCCGGCTAGATCCCCATGACCAGGCCGTGGCCTAGTCATAGGTTCACTCTCACTAGCCTTTGTAGGAGGTCCGATAGCCATCGTGTCCTGCCAGTTCTCCCAATCCCGATTAACCACTGCAAGGCCAATGGGGCCACCGAGGGTCTTTCCCCAGCGCACCCCTGACAGAATCTGCACTGTATCGGTTTCAATCGCCATACGGCCACCCCGGCCATACCCTTTCTGACGTCGGGCTAGTTGCCGATTGACATCATCTTCCACCAGATCTAGATGGGCTGGCATTCCCTCGATAATGCCCATCAATGTAGGGCCGTGGGATTCACCTGCCGTCAAAAACCGCAAAACAGTCATGATCAACCTACTCTCCGCTAATGGTAATACCTTCCACTAGCAAACTAGGAGAACCTACTGAACCGTAAAATCTGAGGTCACTGCCTACCACCGTAGCATGTTGGAGCAAGTCCAGTAGATTACCAGCTATAGCCACACCCCTTACCGGGTTGGCAATCTTGCCATCTTCAATCCATAGGCCACTAGCACCTACAGAAAATTCACCGGATATAGGGTTAGCTGTATGCATCCCCATCACATTAGTAATATACATACCCCGCTTAATCTGACCTATCATGTCTGCCTGGGCCATGGTCCCCGGCTTTAAGTAGAAATTCCTAGGACCAGTGGTAATAGCCCCCTTAAAGGAAGCCCGCACACCGTTGCCGGTGGACTCCACCTTGTCCTTGGCCGCACTATAGCTGTTATATAGGTAAGTCTCGAGCCTTCCTCTATCGAGGATGGTCGTATTACGGGAGGGCACCCCTTCATCATCAACTGGAGCTGTGGCCAGACCCTGGGGCATCAGTCCAGTATCGATTAGGGTAAGGACCTTTGAGCCCACTTGTTCACCGAGCTTGTCCGCAAAAAGTGATTTGCCCTTTTGCACGGCCTCAGCCGTTAGCGCAGGGGATAATACCTCCAAAAATTCTGTGGCCACATCAGGGGCAAGGATCACAGGCACTCTACATGTCTCCACTTGACCTGCACCAAGCATCTCCACTGCCTTGCGGGCGGCCTCTTGGCCAATACAAGTCGGATTTAGCTCATGGAAAATGCGAGAAAAATCGTAGGACCAGCCCATTTCAGCTTGTCCATTAGCTTCGGCCACAACTAAAACGCTCGCGGCAGCATAAGCTCCTTCATAACCTACATCTACACCCCGAGTGTTGCAGATACCCACTTGGTAGAACCCGTCGCTATAGGTGGATTGTCGCACTTTGGTTACCCGGGAGTCATAGCCCCTTGCCGCGCTTTCCACAGCTTTGGCCAATTCGATTTTCTGATCAACAGGTATGGCGGCCATAGCCGGATCTAAAAGATCCAGAGACTGAACAGGCTTGGGTGAAGGCAAGACATTGTATTCATCGGCTGATGCGCTTTCCGCACTGGCTTTAGCTAATCTTATGGTATCCTTCAGACTTACATGATCCAAATTAGTGGTAAAAGCTAGACCCAGACGACCTCCATCAATAACTCGAATACCTACCCCTGTTTGCTGGGCCTCCCGCAATGTTTCAACTTGGCCATCACTAACTTCCACCCTCAAAGATTTTTGGCTCATGACATAAACTTCGATTTCCTGATTGGCTGTCTCTGCTAAGGCTATGACCGACTGGGCTAACTCTTGCATCTCCAAGGTCATCTTTGTTCCTCCTCCACGATACCGCCCACCACTAACTCCCGAATGCGAATAGTAGGCTGTGCATCACCTACCGGTACCCCCTGCCCATCTTTGCCACACATACCAATGCTAAACCCTAAATCCGTTCCAACCCGATCGACTAAGTCCAGTGCTTTAGGGCCATTGCCTGTTAGGGTAGCACCCCGGACCGCCTCGCCGATTTTGCCATTTTCGATGAGATATCCATCGGAGACCTCAAAAACAAAATCTCCGTTGGTAGTATTGACCTGCCCACCGCCCATACGAGTCACTAATAGGCCCCGCTGGGTATCAGCAATAATCGCCTTGGGATCGTCTTTACCTGACATGATCAAAGTATTGGTCATGCGGGGGATAGGCTTATGCCTATAGGATTCCCGCCTGCCATTACCTGTAGGCATTACCCCATCTTTCCGGGCAGTAAGATAATCATACATATAGCCTTTCAGAATACCGTCTTCAATTAACACTGTCCGTTGCCCTTTGTTGCCCTCATCATCAAAGCGATAGCTACCAAGTTTACCCGCCAGCGTTGCATCATCAATGACAGTAACTAAAGGAGATGCCACTTGCTGCCCGATCTTATTGGCATAGACTGAAATCCCCTTTTGCACTAGATCCGCCTCTAGACCATGGCCACAGGCCTCATGTACCATAGTACCCCCGGCTTCACCGGCCATCACCACTGGCATCCTGCCTGCCGGTGCCGGTCTGGCGCCGAGCATCCTAATCGCCCGTCCCGCAGCCCTTAGGGCCAATTCCTCGGGGTCATTTAGCTGAAACAGTTCAAAGCCCATGACACCGCCTAGGGACTCAAAACCCGTTTGGATTTTTCCACCTTCCATGGCGATGACATTCATAGACAAGTTAGTGCGAATCCGCTCATCGGTAACCCATACCCCTTCACTATTGGCTATAGTAATTTTCTGGGTTGCATCTCTGTAGGATACTGTTACCTGTCGCACTCGATTATCAGCTTTTCTAGCCGTCTGATTGACTCGCTTCACCACAGCCGCCTTATCGGCGATGGATACTGTCTCGGGTCCCACTAGAATGGGGAGTTCAAAGGAGGGCTTAGTACGGCATAGATCGATTACTACAGACGAATTTCCCCCCCGGGCAGCCGCAGCTGCGGTCCGAGCCGCTTCCTTGAGCCCCTCCAAAGACAAATCATTGGTGTAGGCATAAGCAGTAGCTTCGCCAACTATGACCCGGATTCCAGCGCCAGCATCTGTTCCCGCCGTAACCCGTTCAATCCGATCCTGTTCGCAATATATCTGAGCTACACTGGCCTCTTCGATAAAAACATCAGCAAAATCGCATCCCCGCTGTGTTGCCACCTTTAATACACCAGTTAAATCTTCCCTATGTATCTCCAAACAGCTCCCTCCTTGGTAGTGCCTGCAACTGTTGGCCATAATCATCGATATTTCTTTAAAGGATGATGCTTCTCCTCCCCACACCCCTAGCTATTCTTGGAGAAAAAACAAAAACCCGGTGAACACCCCCGCAAGGTGGGCTCTCCGGGAGAGGAGTATTGCCTCACTTACCTTGTCCCTCCCTTAGCCAAGCGTCGCCGAGCCGCGGTCTCGCAGATATAACCTTTCCGACTAAGGTGGCGAATAATCCGCCGTTCCACCCGGCGCACTACTCTGGTGGCGGCCATCTCCTTAGGAGCTAAAGGCTCAAGGAGGATAGTGTAAAGGCCCATGCGATTACCGCCCAAAACGTCTGTAAAAAGCTGATCACCAATCACAACCGTCTCCGTAGCTGTTGTGCCCAAAATCTGTAAGGCTTCCCGGAAGGGTTTCTTGCGGGGCTTGACAGCCCTGGCGATGACTGGAATTGCCAAAATATCCCCAATGCGCTCCGCCCTCTGCCTTAGGGCATTGCTAGTAAGGCAAATTCGAAAGCCCTTTGATTTCGCCGTCTCCACCCACAGAATCACTGATGCATCAATGTCTTCGCCAGCCCATGGCAATACAGTATTGTCAATGTCTAATATGATACCTTTGCTACCTTGTTCTTGTAGTCTATCAAGATTTACATCCACCAAGGACCTAAGACATAAATCAGGGCAAAGAAATTTGAGCATGGTGCACTCCCTCCCAAGGATCAAAGCCAAAGCGGGGCCACGGTGGTGAGCCCCGTCCTTGCATAGGGAGTCACCGCAAAAATCTAGCCCCGCACCTCTTCCGATAACATCTCATGCTGTAGCTTAGTAATGGCCCTTTTCTCTATCCGTGATACGTAAGAACGGGAAATACCTAGTTTTCGGGAAATCTCCCGCTGAGTTTTGCGGACACCATCGGCAAGTCCATACCGCAGCTCTAGGACCTTCTTCTCCCTTGCACCAAGTCCCATAAGCATCTGCCGTAACTTCGCCTGCTCCACCGATAGCTCTACCTGTTCCAGTACCTCGTCGGGATCGCTCCCTAGTATATCGATTAGGGTAATCTCGTTACCTTCCTTGTCAGACCCTATGGAATCATACAACATGATATCCTTGCGGACCTTCTTCGTAGACCGTAAATGCATAAGGATTTCGTTCTCAATGCAGCGGGCGGCATAAGTGGCCAGCCGGGTTTTCTGATTCACATCAAAGGTGTTAATGGCTTTGATCAAGCCAATAGTCCCTATGGAAATAAGATCATCTACATCTTCTCCGGTATTATCAAATTTCTTAACGATGTGGGCCACTAAGCGCAGGTTTCTCTCCACTAAGACATTTCGGGCTTCGCCATCGCCAGCTTGTAGCCTGTCTAAAAACAACGCCTCTTCTGCCTCCGATAGGGGCAGGGGAAAGGCGTTACTGTTAGTTACATAGGCCACAAGAAAAACTAGGCCTTCCAGGCAAAATCCAACCAACGCCGCAAGTAGCGAAATCATGTAAGGCCACCCCCATATATTTGGAGTCTTTCTTATATTATGTGGCCTCCACTTTTTCGTGCCTGTCTTTTTATTCGTTTGTCAAGCCATTAAGCCTGTTCTTGCCCAACTTCCCGTCGTAACATGGAAAGGGCCGGTGCCTTAGCGGGCAAATCCAGATAGATCACTTGGTTTGCATGGGCCTCAGTCTGAGCCACGCCGTCCTCATCCCACATCTCCTCAATGATAAACTCTATAGGCGCACCTGTGGGGGCGACTAGTTCCACCTTTTCACCTTGGCGCAGGCGGTTCCTGACAGCCACCCTGCCTTTTCCCTCTGAGGACTCGGGCAAAATACCCACAAAATCATAATCTCTAATATAGCCACCGCTTACATAAAACTGACCTTCAGGACCGGGGGGGCCAAAATAAAACCCCGTTGTATAAGGACGATGACTTACTTTATCTAGTTCATCCAGCCACTCCTGACGCGACTGGTAACCATGTGGGTCAGCATGATAGGCATCAAGTGCCGCCCGATAGGCCTTAACTACCATGCCCACGTAATAGACACTTTTCATGCGCCCCTCAATCTTTAGGCTACCAATCCCCGCCTTGGCCATGGCCGGAATATGGGCCAACATGTTCAGGTCTTTGGAATTCATAATATAGGTACCTTTTTCATCTTCCTCCACAGGGTAATAGTGGCCAGGTCGTTTTTCCTCCATAAGGGCATAGCGCCAGCGACAGGCCTGGGCACACTCTCCACGATTGGCATCCCGACCAGTCATATAATTAGACAAAAGACAGCGACCCGAGTAAGATATGCACATGGCCCCGTGGACAAAGGCTTCTAGCTCCACGTTGACCTTGCCACGGATCTCCTGGATCTCTTCCAAGGAGAGCTCCCTAGCCAAGATCACCCGCCTAACACCCATGGCCTCCCAAAACTGAACAGAACGCCAGTTAGTAACACTAGCTTGGGTAGAAATATGCAAAGGTAAATCAGGGGCAGCCTCCCTGGCGATGGCATATACGGCCGGGTCGGCAAAAATCACAGCGTCAACACCCAAGTCGGCCAAAGAGCGCAGATAGCTTGCTAAACCCTCTAGTTCGGGGTTATGCAACAAACTATTGACCGCCACATATACCTTCACGTGGGCGGCATGGGCATACTCCACTAGGCTTGCCATCTCCGTCAATGTGAAGTTACCGGCACTAGCTCTCAAGCTATACTCTTTGCCACCGACATATATGGCGTCAGCTCCAAAGGCAATGGCTACCTCTGCCTTTTCCCGATTACCAGCCGGAGCCAGCAATTCTATCCTTTGTGCCATAATCTTTCTATCCAACTTGTTGCTACCTCCCTGTCACCCACACGCCCTCCCACGAGAGTTTTGCCGAGGGACCCCACGACTTTGGTCGTGGGTAGTTGACCCTAGATTCCATATCGGCTTCGAGCCTGCCGATGCTGGGCAAAAGTCCTGCTAAAAGCATGGGTGCCATCGCCTTTAGCCACAAAGTAAAGATAATCCACATCACTGGGTTCTAAGGCCGCGCCTAGGGTGGCAGCTCCCGGGGAAGCAATGGGCCCTGGAGGCAATCCCCTGTACCTGTAGGTATTGTAAGGGGAGTCCATGGCTAAATCCGAGTAATATAGTTTCCGTGGCGCATCCATAACAAAGTGTACCGTGGGATCAGACTGTAGCGGCATCCCGATTTTCAGCCTATTCCAAAATACAGCTGATACCAAGGGAGCCTCCCGTTTAACCATAACTTCCTTTTCAATAATTGAGGCCAGTGTCACTATCTCGTGGAGGGTGAAGCCTTCCGGAATAGGGGATTCGGCCATGATTTGCCCTGCCACCTGGGTAAATCGATGCACCATACGCTTGATAATCTCTTCTTCAGGCTGATTTCTCACAAAGAAATAGGTATCGGGAAATAAATACCCTTCTAGGCTAGGCGTGGGCTTTTGAATGGGACTATTATCCCCATATATCAGTCGATCATCTTGTACTAGTTCCAGGAACCGATCCTCGTCCACAAGCCCAGCCGCGGCCAAGCGTCTAGCAATGGCATAGGTGGTCAGGCCCTCAGGAATAGTAATCCGTACTGTCGTCACTCGCCCGGCCTCCAACTGACCCATCACCTGAAGAAGATCCATACCGGGGCTCAAGCGATAGTCACCAGCCTGTAACCGCTGATCAAGACCCAATACCCGGGAGGCCACGACAAAGGCCTTCTTACTACGGATAATTTTCGCCTCTTCCAGCAAATCCCCGATATCACTACTGGTGTTGCCGGGGGAAACATGGATAATGGTTCCAGCAGCTAACTTGGCGCTTTTAGGGGGCAAAATCGCCCAAGAAGCAAGTATTGCCAGTCCTAGAGCCCCGACGAGGATCACACCCAATAGCCGGCCTACAAGGTCCATGCTCCTTGTCCAAATAGACTTTAAATTAGGCATCTTAAAGGGGTTCTCCCCTGATACCGAGGGCCTAAACTGCCCTGCTATCTTGCGCATATACATGTCACCTCAAGATCCAAGGTTGCGTACATTCTATCACTATAGCCGGGGAACAGCAATTTAGCAGGGCTTAGGCCCTTTTCAAACATATAGACCTGCATAGCATTGCACCCATACCCTAATCATCTTCATCAAGGCTTTCGAGGGCTTCTCTTACCCGCTCAAACTCATCATCATCTTCAATAATCACATAAACGTCTTGGCCATCGGCTTCTTTTTCTATCCGCAAAACTACAACCCCCTCTTCGGGGAATTGCACAGGCAAGAGTAGGGCATAAGCCACCCCTTCAACCTCCACTACCTCGATTAACGTAAAATCATGTTCTTGGCCCTCTTCATCTAGCAAAACAATGATCTCTTCATCCATTGGCTCCGGCGATGGTCCTCTAACCATCACCTTGCCCCCTCTCTGCAATGTGCCTTCAACTATTTGTCTTTGTCTTCTTTGCCTTGTCCATCCATTTCTCTGTAAGCGGAACTATCTAGATAGCTCTGCAAGATGATGGCCGCGGCCACTCGGTCAATCACCTGGCGGCGCTTTTGCCGACTGAGATCCGCTTCCAGCAGAACTTGCTCTGCCGATGCCGTGGAAAACCATTCATCCCAATAGATCACATCAAGACTTAGGGTCTCGCCGATTTTCCTACCCTCGGCTTGAATCTTCTTTGCCTCAGGCCCAATAGCACCGGTGGTCCGCCGGGGCAAACCGATGAGCAGTTTCTCCACTTCATACTGGGCGGTCATGCGCCTGAGCTCCTCCATATCCTTACCCCAATCACGGCGTCTGATAACCCCCACTCCCTGTGCAGTTAACCCCAGTAGATCACTTATGGCAACGCCGATGGTTTTTGTCCCAATATCTAATCCCATAATCCGCATCCTATATCACCTTAATGGCAAATTCCGGGCAATGACCGCCACAATACCCACAAAAAACACAGACAGACGGATCCACCTTTGCCTGACCCTTTACTATGGAAAGGGCTTTAGATGGGCATTGGGCCACACAGGTTCCACAACCAGTACACCAATCATCAATATGCAACCGACGGGGAATGGAACGGGTGGCTTGTAGCAGAGTGGCAGGAACTGTTTTGCCGTTCATTATATTCACGTTCATCTCGACTTCAGATATGCTCTTCATCCCCACGGCGATGGAACTTACGCTCTCCAAATTCATAAGAAATCGCAAAGCATCCTCCGCCGTGCCCACAAGATGGCCACCACCAAAGGGCTTCATGGCATAGATACCCTTACCGCAAGCGGTGGCAAACTCCATGGCTTCCATCATGTCTTCCTTGGTACCATCAATAATACCTATACCCCGGTAATTAATCAATGGACTTATAACATCCATTTCCGGAACTAGTGCCGCCGCCCGCACCCCTTGTACTCGGTGGGTGGAAATCCCGATGGCCCGGACAATACCCCTCTCTTTAGCTCTAATAAGATACTCCACTGCTTCCCAATGTCCCCGAATGGTCAGCATAGATTCTTGCTCATGGAGT
>JAAZMF010000044.1 GCA_012798955.1 Bacillota bacterium
TAGAGCTTACTTATGCTGAAGCGGTGATTGTGGAACGGATTGACATCTATGAAACATGCAACCCAGGCGCCATCACCAAGGTGGAACTCATCGATGCATCCGGCGTGAGTCATCTAGTTTGGCAGGGTAAGGCACAGGCCCTTGAGCCCCTACAAGCCCGCATCTTCCAGGTCCCGAACAATACTGTGCTAAAACCTGCTAGTCGGGTGCGCATCACGTTAGAGACTAATAAAGTCTCTGGCTGGAATGAAATCGATGCCGTTGGTCTTTTGGGAAGGAGAGTTGATAGAGGGGACAAGCTCAGTAAAGGTCTGAACGCTGATTACGATGCTGCCACGGATTTGCAGGCTATCTTGCTTAGGTTAGAAGACGCCATTGCCCGGGCTAGAACGAGTCGAGCAGCTGACCCGAATTTTCTTGCCGATTTAGATCAGATCCTAGAGGTTTTCTACTCAATATCAGAAGATCTTCAGAAAGAATTAAATGATCCGGAAAATAGCTGGGGCAATTATTAGGGACGATATGGTGCCACATATGATTACTAACATTAAGATAAGTGAGGGATAGATTATGGCATTCAGATGTAAGTCTTACAAATATGTAGTTTGGACAGTAGTGATGGTAGTTTGCTTGTTGATGTCTGGAGTGCCTGTGCTTGCTTATGATGCGTGGCAACCTGATAGTGAGTCCCCAGCGATTCAGGATTTAGGTAGCCTTTTGGACGAACTTGCAGCTATGGTGGAAAAGGCCAAAGTGGGTAAGGCGGCACACCCGGCCTTTCTCCAGGATCTTGAAAGCATGGTGACCCGCCTAAGAACACAACGAAATGTCATAGCTGAAACTTGTGGATCAAACGGCGACTATGTGGGTGGCTATACTAGTATTAGTACGGCTCTTGGCTCCGGTGAGCCCAAAGAGATTACCGGGCCGGATGTGAGATACCTGGGAGCAGATGGGGATAACGTTGGCGGTTGGAGCATCGCCACACCCGACGGCTCACTAGACGCGCATCTCCAGGCCCTCGTTTATTTTCCCCAAGAAACGAGGGTGGATAGTTTTCACCTACACAAGACTGATTCTGAGGGAGTGAAACTGGATCGATGGTGGGACAGCCACGACCCCGGAGCCTGGATTCTGGGGGTGTTCCGAAATAATGAAATGCTGAATCCAAACAGGGAAGCCTGTCTTGGTAGCTTTCACGGTTGGGTTCTATTTGATCTCTATGTAGCCTTCCAAGATTCAGCATGGTTTGATGACGGCACGCATTTTGTGCTGGAGATGATATCTAGTGCAGGTGAGTTCACTAATCTGTTCCAAGGGGGTAATATTGAGCAGGGATTTTCTCGGCCGTAAGGGTGGTTACTGGAAATATCTACAATAATACCAAGTGCTTCATCAACATTACTTAGTTGACTCCGGGGTGGGAGAGGATGAAACATGGATAAATATCTCAAATGCATTATGGTCGTGGCTACAATATTGGGTCTGGCATTTGTGTTTGCATTTACCAATCCCACTGAGGCCCATCCCCTTGTGGACGAATTTATCGATACGGTCTCGTTCTTGGATAGAACCATCGATAAAGCCATTTTGCATAAGGCCGCTCATCCGGCCTTTATAGACGATCTGCAAGAAATAGCAGAGGATTTACGCGAGTTGCCAGTACAACTAGAGACCCTTCTGATGTCGGCTACTAAGCAAAGTGATGAGAGTAGGCCTGCATCTAAATCAGTAAACACGCTCACGCATGAACTGAATGATACCATTGCTATGCTAGATGGCGCTATCCAAAGGGCTGATGTCGGCAAAAAGGCTGCTCCGGAATTCATAAATGATCTAAAGCTAATTGCATCGGATTTGAAAGCTCTGCCCAAATATGGGAGCGTGCAGGCAACATCTTCCCAGGAGCCCCCGGTAGACTACCTGGCAGACCCTTTGACCAAGTCGGCAGA
>JAAZMF010000045.1 GCA_012798955.1 Bacillota bacterium
GATGTCCCCAAGAGAGAGGGATATTGTAAAAGCTGCCATGGAAGCCACAAACACCTCAGAGTTCGTCGGTCGGTCAGTAATGGAGTTGTCGGGAGGTGAAAGGCAGCGGGTGATTATCGCCCGGGCCTTGGCACAAGAGCCAAAGGTGCTCTTGCTAGACGAGCCCACCGCTGCTTTGGATATTAATCATGAAGTTGAGATCTTTGAGCTAGTACGGGGTTTGACCATTAGAGAGCGATTGGTGACTGTTGCGGTTTTGCATGATCTGAATCTTGCCGCTGAGTACTGCGATCATCTGCTGTTGCTTTCCGAGGGGACCGTTACAGCCTATGGCTCGGTGGAAGAGGTTCTTGCAGCAGATAACATTGCATCTGTGTATGGCTTGGATGTAGCTGTTTATGCAAATGTGCTTACCGGTCGTCCCCATGTGCAACCATTGCCCCGTAATCGTGATCATAGATAGTGCAACCAGTAGGGTAAGGGGGAGGGTTCATGGTGGCTGATCGTCACAATAGGCAATGGTTCATGACGGTCATCTGTTTGTCGATCTTGCTGGTAGGAGTCGTACTGGTGTCGGCGGCGACTGGTCCTGCCCCCATCGCACCTTGGGATGTAGCCAGGATGTTGTTACAGAAGCTTGGTATTGGGGATCGAGCGGAACATAGCTGGCCTGTGGCCCATACGGTGATTGTCTTCCAGGTGCGGCTTCCTAGGATCGTGCTGGCGGCTTTGGTGGGAGGTGGCCTAGCCATGGCTGGTGCTACTTACCAAGGCCTTTTGCAAAACTCCATGGCCGATCCATACGTAATCGGTGTCTCGGCGGGGGCTTCATTGGGTGCGACCTTAGGAATCATCCTGAGGGGTAGATTCGTTTTTTTCAACTTATCTACAGTGACCTTGATGGCTTTTGCCGGTGCGGTGCTTACTACCTTCCTAGTATACAATATTGCCCGGGTCGGTGGGCGGGTGCCGGTAGCCACATTGCTTCTAGCTGGCATTGCAGTAAGCTCACTGTTATCTGCCATGGTATCTTTTTTGCTGGTGCTGTCTAGCCAGTCTATGCATGAGATTGTGTACTGGATGATGGGGAGCCTTTCCGGTCGGAGTTGGGCCCATGTGAAGGCGAGCTTGCCCTATCTGGTTGTAGGAGGGGCGGTAATACTTTTTCACTCCCGGGAGCTGAATCTCATGTTACTGGGAGATGAGGCTGCTTGGCAGCTTGGCGTTAATGTTGAGGTGATCAAGGCTGTGCTACTTACAGCGGGCTCGCTGATGGCTGCCGCGGCCGTCTCCGTTAGTGGAGTCATTGGTTTTGTTGGACTAATCATCCCCCACATCGTTCGACTGTTGACAGGGCCCGATCATCGCATTTTGCTACCAACAACAGCTCTAACGGGGGCCATCTTCTTGGTAGTGGCCGACACATTGGCCCGCACCATCTTAGCACCCGCGGAATTGCCCGTAGGCATTATCACCGCGTTAGCCGGTGCACCGTTTTTCCTCTATCTTCTACGTAGACAGCAGGATAAGCGTTAGCTATTTATGGTGATTGGTCAACGTGGTATAATAGATCATGCAATTGGAACTATTGCCCCAATATTAGCAATGTTTTATTGAGAGGAGGCAAGCCTTTCTTCTATGGGGCATTTCCCACTGGAGAATGGCGGAAGGTACCATGTCTATAGAAAACCATGGGATCAAATTCGGGACAGATGGCTGGAGGGCCATCATGTGTGATACCTTTACTTTTGCCAATGTGCGGATAGTGGTGCAAGCTATTGCCAGTTATTTGCTGGATGAGGGTAAAGGGCATAAGGGGATATTGATTGGCTATGATGCTAGGTTTCTAGCTGAGCGTTTCGCCGAGGAAGCAGCTAAGATCATGATTGCCAATGGCGTCAAAGTGTATATGATGCCAGAGGATGCCCCCACACCGGTGGTGGCATATGCTGTGACCCTTTGTCAATCGGCAGGGGCCATCATGTTTACCGCAAGCCATAACCCACCAGAGTATAATGGCATCAAATACATACCGGAGTATGCCGGTCCTGCTTCAGAAGATATTACTAGGGCTATTGAAGCTAATCTTGGTCATGACATATCCCCTCAGGCAGAGCGTGTTGATCTTGAAATAGCCAGACAGCAGGGCAAACTCCAGGATATCAACCCCCGGGATGAATACTTCGAACATGTGCGCGGGCTAGTTGATTTTGCCGCTATCCGAACAAGTGGTCTAAAGATTGTCTGTGATCCTATGTATGCCTCTGGTCGCAATTACTTGCCCGATATTCTAAGGGCAAACGGGTGTGAGGTTGAGACTATACGGGGGCATCGGGATCCGTTGTTTGGTGGAGGTTTGCCTGAACCTACGGCCAAGGAACTTGCATCATTAGCTGAAAAAATCCAGGCTACAGGCAGCCATTTGGGATTGGCCACAGACGGAGATGCAGATCGGTTTGGTATCATAGATGGCACCGGTAAGTACATCACCCCCAATCAGGTTATTGCACTGTTGCTTGTCCATCTGGTGGAGCATAAAGGGTACACAGGATCAGTGATTCGGACTGTGGCAACTACCCATTTGCTGGATAGATTGGCAGAAAAATACGGGCTCGAGATATATGAAACACCGGTAGGTTTCAAATACATATGTGAGCATATGCGGACCCGCCCAGTGATCATAGGTGGCGAGGAAAGTGGTGGGCTAAGTATTGGTACCCATATTCCAGAGAAAGACGGCATTTTGGCCAATTTGCTTATCGCGGAGTTGCAGGCTGTGGATGGCAGAAACCTCAGCGAGATCTTTGCCGACATTTTAGCTGAAGTGGGGCCTTTCTATAGTAGGCGTATCGATCTGCGTTATCCTGAAGAGAAAAAAGCAACCTTGGTTCAAGGCCTGATCAGTGATGCGCCCCAGGAGATTGCAGGTAAACAGGTGGTACAGGTGATTGATGTTGACGGAGCCAAACTCATCTTTGATGATGGTAGCTGGTTTTTAGTGCGCCCCTCTGGGACTGAACCACTACTAAGGGTGTATCTGGAGGGTAGTTCAGAGGAAGCTGTGGAGAAATTGGCGGCGGCTGTATCCCAGTATGTGGAAAGCCATTAGTAGATAGTCATCTTCCCCATGGGGCATACTGACAGAAAACCTGTGAGGGAGAGACCAAATGTCAGGGAAGCGTCTGTTTAACCGCCGGGAGTTTATTATCATATTGATTGTTTGCGGCACCATCGGCTTACTGAGTGGTTGGTGGGTCGATCAGCGATGGGGGGCTAGAACTACCCCACCGGATCCTACCAAGATCAAGGCGGAAAGATCACCAACCGATACCGATGGGGGCAAATTCAGTGTATTGACCGATTTAGAAAATACTACAACTGGTGTAGTGGAGAGCGTGGGCCCAGCTGTTGTCAAGATCATGACCAAGGAGAAAGCCGTAATCGATCACTTTTTTGTGGGACAGATCGTGCAAGAACGGGAAGGTATTGGATCTGGGGTAATAGTTGATCGAGCGGGGCATATTCTGACCAACAATCATGTGGTGGCCGATGCTACGGAGATTAAGGTTCTACTCCCTGATCGCGAAGATCCTTATCGGGGCAGATTAATTGGGGCTGATCCCTTTACGGATTTGGCTGTTCTAAAGATTGATGGCAAGGACTTGCCAGTCGCTGACTTGGGGGACTCTAGCAAGTTAAAAGTGGGTCAATTTGTGATTGCCATCGGTAACCCCTATGGTTTTGAAAACTCAGTAACCCTAGGCTTAGTGAGCGCCCTAGGACGGGGGCTACTTATTGATCCTGAATTTAACTTACAGATTGAAGGCGTCATCCAAACAGACGCCTCCATCAACCCCGGCAATAGCGGTGGGCCTCTGTTGGATTTAGAGGGCCGAGTCATAGGCATCAATACTGCTATTATAGAGAGGGCCCAGGGTATAGGCTTTGCTATACCGATAAATGCCGCCCGTGAGACGATGCAAGAGCTGATCGCCCATGGTAAGGTCCTGCGGTTAGGCGTACTTGGAGGAGCCATCGATGAGGTGTTTGCCGCTCGCTACCAGCGGGAAACCGGGGTAGTATTGCCAGTTGCAACCGGTGTTTACCTCGTTGAAGTGGTAGAGGGAGGGCCTGCGGCCAACGCAGGACTTCGGCCAGGAGATATCATTACTCGGGCAGGCAGCAGGGAAGTGCGTACTATGGACGAATTAGTAGCCCAGGTCCGTCAAGCCGGACACGGGGGAGCAATCAGTATCACATTTTTCCGCGACGATGCTGAGTTAGTAGCTACAGCTAGTCTATGAGGATTTGAGTTTGGCCCCCTCAACTAATTTGAGCAAGGGGGCTTTTTTGCTATGCAAGTTACCATAGTCGCAGTGGGGCGAATCAGGGAGACATACTTGACTGACGGTATTGGTGAGTATGAGAAACGGCTTAGATCGTATTGCCAGTTGAGGATCATAGAAGTGAAGGATGAGCCCTTTCGAGAAGGTTACTCCCAGGCTCAGCTAGAGGTAGTTAAAGCTAAAGAGGCAGAGCGGATAACACGGGCTATACCACCTAGAGCCTATGTGATCGCCCTTGATGTGCGGGGGAAAATGCAATCATCTGAAGGACTGGCGGCTATAGTGGCAAAACTCGGTGTGGAAGGCTGGAGCCATATTGTCTTTGTCATAGGGGGAGCTCTAGGTCTGCATGCATCTATAATTGATCGTGCCAATATGCGCCTTTCATTTTCCCTACTTACTTTTCCCCATCAGCTTATGCGACTTATTCTTATGGAGCAAATATATCGTTGGTTCACGATAACTCGGGGTGAATCATACCATCACTAACTAAGACACACAAATGACACACAAAAAGCCAAGGGTTAGGGCCCTCAGCTTTTAGATGTGGAGTGTCATCAAAATAGTGTATGGTGACCGGTTGACATCTCGATGCATCAATTTGGTTGGTTCATTTCTAGTTTACCCTCTGTGGTAGTACACTTCCCAGCCTAGATAATTGCTGAAGGCTTCATGGACTGCCCGGGCCACTTGCGAGGGGTTAATGGCTACATGGTGCTCAAAGCCATTCGTGCAAATATACCGGAGTAGACCCTGTAAGTTCGGGATCTCCATTACCCCATAGCCTCCAAACGTCTCAATCGTGTCGGCAGTGAACTGGCCTTCTCCCACATATGCTCTGATGCTCCCTTTGGTGTCATCAGTGCTTATCCGAGCATAACTAAAGGGGCCGGCCTTAATCTTCCCGGTCACTGTCCCATAGGTGTTTTCTTTGCCTACAGTTCCGGCGATAATATCCTGGTAGGACATGGTGGGATCCTCCAAAAGGGCTTTGGGGAGATTGCTGCAGTGGAAGGCAACCGCCTTGTTGGGATCATCGCCGAAATTATTGTTCCAATCGATCAAGGCACTAGGTTTTAGGGAAGCCGCCTGTAGGGCAACCATACCGATGAGACCCGGTATATCAACTTCACAGGCGCTAGGTAGTAGGCGATTCGTCATCATGCTCATGACGGTGCAGGGGACTATACCAAAAAACTCTTCCATGGAGGTCCAGCACTGAATGGCAGTGCCAATAAGATCGTGGTCTTTGACCCATTCATCAACCACAATACCGAATTTGGCCATTTTGAGTAATGCATTTTCTGGGATGCCTATGGTCTTGATGTAGTCTCTTGTGGTCACGAGGCGCTCTTGCACGCTTGGGTCATCATCGCTTAGACGGTCAATGCGGCCGAATACCTCCGATAGGTCTAGGGGCTCTACGGAAATGCCAGCTGCCTCCAGCAATTTCTCGCTGTAGCGCATGGTGGTGAAGTTTGGTGGCCTAGTGCCAATGGCACCTACTCGGGCCCCCTTCAGTGTTTTGATGATGCGGCAAACCCCGGCAAACCATTGTAGGTCTGAGGCAAATTCTGGGTCATTTGGGGCCATAGTATGTTTGCTAGTTAAGGAGAAGGGGATACCATACTGCCTGAGGTTGTTACAGACTGAGAGTTTTCCACAGAAACTGTCCCTGCGGCGGGTGATGTCCATCTTGTTGGGGTCATCGGCGAAGGCGTGGACTAGTACCGGTACTTTTAACCCAGATAGACGTATGGAGTTAGCTACACCCCGTTCATCGCCGAAATTCGGTAATGTCACTAGAATACCGTCAATCTTATCACGATACTGTTTAAACAAGGTGGCACATTTTTGTGCGTCCTCCCAAGTTTCTGCGGTGCCAAGCTTAGTATCCCGAGGAGACAGGGCTATAACCTCAAATCCTTGTTTTGTGATAACGTCCATGATCTCCTGGCGCCCTTCCGCACACAGACTGTCGGGGAAGAAGTCGCGGTTACCTACGATCAGACCTAAAGTAATCTGGGACATTGGCATTTCTCCTTCCTTGGCGATTACGTCACCATCCTAGTGTGGTAACACATAATAAATTCGCTGCAATTGTACTTCTGTGCAACGATGTAGTTCGCCCTAAACTCAGAACAATCCTTTGTTAGTGGATGGAGCGGCGGGCTCAGTAGGTTAGATGCCAAAGCCGGGTTCAGGGCTTTGCATGACCGCGGATTGATTATTTGCAGAGAATGGTAAGGTACGGGTATAATAGGGCAAGAACCTAAATGTTTCATGTATTGGGCGGGAAGGAGTCAAATTATGGCGGAGAAAACGATGGAGCAAATTGTGTCACTGTCCAAGTCCAGGGGGTTTGTCTATCCTGGTTCGGAAATATACGGGGGCTTGGCAAATACTTGGGATTATGGACCTCTCGGTGTGGAACTCAAAAATAACATTAAGAAGGCTTGGTGGAAGAAATTTATCCAAGAATCACCTCACAATGTTGGCCTAGATGCTGCTATACTCATGAACCCCCAGACCTGGGTGGTTTCCGGCCATGTGGGCGGTTTTAGTGATCCTTTGATCGACTGTCGGCAATGCAAAGCGAGATTTAGAGCTGACAAACTTATTGAAGATCATATGGCAAAGGTTGGCCAAGCCGGAGTGGCCGATGGCTGGACTGAGGAGCGGATGCTGGATTATATTCGATCCGAGAATCTTGCTTGCCCCCGTTGTGGTGGCCGTGATTTTACTGATATTCGCCAGTTTAACCTCATGTTCAAGACCTTCCAAGGGGTTACAGAAGATGCCCTTTCGGAAGTCTATTTGAGGCCTGAGACCGCCCAAGGGATATTTGTCAACTTCAAGAATGTACTACGTACGAGTCGCAAGAAGGTTCCTTTCGGTATTGGCCAGATAGGTAAATCCTTCCGTAACGAAATCACCCCGGGCAATTTCATCTTCCGCACCCGGGAGTTTGAGCAGATGGAACTGCAATTCTTCTGTGAGCCAGGCACCGATATGGAGTGGTATGAGCACTGGAAAACATTTTGCATGGATTGGTTACTGGAGTTAGGAGTGGAGCCTGATAGTATGCGTATGCGCGAGCATACCCAAGAGGAGCTCTCCCATTATAGTAAGGCTACTACAGATATTGAATATCGATACCCCTTTGGTTGGGGCGAGCTTTGGGGGATAGCCAATCGTACTGACTATGATCTGCGTCAGCATGGCGAAGCAACAGGCGAGGACTTGACGTATCTTGATCCCTTCACGAATGAAAAGTATGTACCTTATGTTGTGGAACCTTCTGTTGGTGTTGATCGACTATTTCTTATGTTCTTGGCCGATGCCTATCAGGTGGAAGAAGTGGAAGGTGGAGATACCAGGAATGTGTTACGCCTACATCCATTTCTAGCGCCATACAAGGTAGCCATCTTGCCATTGTCAAAGCGGTTAAGCCCAGAAGCGGAAAAGGTCTATGACATGTTGAGGCCCCATTTTAATGTGGATTACGATGATGCCGGAAGCATCGGCAGACGCTATCGCAGGCAGGATGAGATAGGAACACCCTTCTGTATTACATTTGACTTTGATTCACTAGAAGATCAAGCCGTGACTATTCGGGAGCGGGACACCATGGAGCAGATTCGGCTACCGATTAATGAATTAGTGGCATATATTCGGGAGAAGATGGCTTACTAGCCGGGGCGTAAAGACTCCCTGAGGGAGGGAAAGTGACTTGGCATGGAAGAGGATTTCCGATGCTGTGATCCGACGGTTACCGTTGTATCTGCGGGTGCTTGAGGAAGTAAAGGATAAGCAGATATCCATATCCTCCCAGGAGCTGGGGGATATGGCTGGTGTTAGGCCGGCGTTAGTGCGCAAGGATTTGGCTTGGTTCGGGGAGTTCGGGAAACAAGGCGTAGGCTATGACGTGGAGTTTCTCCAGGATGAGCTTCGTAAGATCCTCCATCTTGATGAGCCCATCCATATGGCACTTGTAGGTGTAGGTAGTTTGGGGCATGCCTTGGCCCGCTATCATCACCGGCGTTTTATGGAAGACCCCATATTTACCATCAAGTTAGTGGCACTTTTTGATGTAAATCCCAACCTTGTGGGGGCTACCTTAGATAGTATCCCGATTTTTCATCCCGATGAGATTGCGGCTGTGGTGCCCGATATGGATGTTCAGATGGCGATTATCACGGTGCCGTCTGATGTTGCCCAGGAAACCGGGGTTGCCTTAGCTCAGGCCGGTGTTAAGGCAATCTTGAATTTTGCTCCGGTTAATCTGGAGATACCTGGAAATGTCCACGTAGCCAATGCCGATTTGAGTCTGGAGCTGCAGCGGCTAGCATACTACATCGGCACATAAGTCTATCGATGTATATTCACTATGATTTTGTGTAATCTTATTACTGCAATCCAGTCTGGAATTCTGGGTTGCCTAAGGGGTCTATGGTGATCGAGGGCAGATTCGTACAGGTTCTACCCAGGGTCTGTACGGGTCAAGCAAAAGCCAAAATCGGTTCCGGATAAGGGATCGGTTTTCGCCGGAGCTAAGGTTCTGGTGGGTCTTGAAAGGGTTGGTAACAGCTAAGCAGGTTGTTACTGGCCCCTAGGGGATCTGCCAGAGCTGAGCCAAGATCACCCCAGGTTGCTTAAGGGTCTTTGGTGGCCGCAAGGTCTCCACGGGTTCTGACGGCTATCTGTGGTGGTCGGGCACAGATCGGTATAGTTTCCGTAAGGTTTCACAACGACCGCAAGGTGGTTGTGGGATCTATAGGGAGGTATGCCGGTCGGAGCACAGAACACTATAGGCTCCTTTTGCTATTCCCTCGGCGAGCATGGTGCCGGGGGATTTCTGTTGGCGGCAGTCATGATGGAAGGATCCTTTTGGCTCCTTGTGGAAATACTGTTAGCATGTGTGGTAGATGTCCATGGTTAGTGCCCATCTTCTAGGGTCAATTAGGCACTGTGGGCTAGGGACAAAAGCTAAGAGTTTGCAGAAAGGGAGCTGTATATGTTAAGTGACATAGAGATTGCCCAAAGTGCTAGGTTGCGAGATATTCAGGAAGTAGGCAAAGAGCTCGGGCTTGGTATAGACGACTTAGAGCTCTATGGTAGATACAAGGCAAAGATAGGATCTAATGTGTGGGAAAGGGTTAAGGAGCGACCAAACGGGAAGCTGATTTACACGACGGCCATAACAGCAACCGCCGCCGGTGAGGGTAAGACATGTACCGCTATTGGCCTAGTACAAGCGTTGGGCAGATTAGGCAAAAAAACTATAGCTTGCTTAAGGGAGCCTTCTTTAGGTCCCACCTTTGGCATAAAGGGAGGGGCAGCCGGTGGAGGTTACGCCCAGGTAGTGCCTATGGAGGATATTAATCTGCACTTCACGGGAGATATCCATGCGGTCACCACTGCCCACAACTTGCTGGCTGCGATTATCGACAATCACATTGTTCATGGCAACGAGCTAAATATCGATCCCAAGCGGGTGTTGTGGCGCAGGGTATTGGATATGAATGATCGACAGCTACGCAATGTAGTGGTGGGCATGGGTGGACCGGGAGACGGTGTGACCCGGGAGTCAGGTTTTGATATTACCGTGGCATCAGAGATTATGGCCATCTTATGTCTAGCAAGGGATATGGATGACCTCAAGATTCGGTTGGGACGGATGCTAATTGGTTACACCCGGGACAAACAGCCAGTTTATGCAAGAGATTTAGGCGTAATCGGATCATTGGCTGTTTTACTGAAAGATGCCTTAAAACCCAACTTGGTGCAGACCCTTGAGGGTCAACCGGCCTTTATCCATGGAGGTCCCTTCGCCAACATAGCCCACGGCAATAACAGTGTAATTGCCACCCGTCTAGCTCTGAAGCTCACAGACTATGTGGTGACCGAGGGCGGGTTTGCTGCCGATCTAGGAGCCGAGAAGTTTTTTGATATCGTGCATGGGTATAGCGGGCTTACACCCGATGTTGCAGTATTAGTCGCCTCCATTCGGGCGCTTAATATGCATGGTGGAGTGCCACGGGAGCAAGTTGCCGAAACTAATCTAGAAGCTTTGGCAAAGGGACTTAGTAATCTTGAGAAACATATAGCCAATCTACATAAATTCGGTCTACCAGTAGTGGTGGCCATTAATCGCTTCCCCACAGACACCGAAGAGGAACTAGCGTTAGTAGATGAGGCTTGTCAGCGACTGGGAGTAAGATCTGCCATATCAGAGGTTGTAGCTGGGGGTGGCCCGGGGGGCCAGGAGCTAGCCGAAGCCGTGCTTGCTGCACTAGATGAAGATGAGAACAAGTTCCAGCCTTTGTATGATTGGAATTTGCCTTTTAAAGAGAAAATGGATATTTTGGCTAGGGAAATTTATGGAGCAGAAGGGGTTGTCTACACGACCAAGGCAGAGCAGGATATCGCGGCCCTTCGGGATATGGGATACGGCAATTTGCCTTTATGTGTAGCCAAAACGCAACACTCCCTCTCAGATAATCCCATGTTAAAGGGAGCCCCAAAGGGATGGAGTCTGACGGTGCGGGAAGTAAGAGCATCGCTTGGGGCGGGGTTTTTGGTGCCATTGACCGGTGATATGATGACTATGCCTGGTTTACCTAAGGCACCCGCGGCAGCTAGAATCGATGTTGATACCCATGGCACTATTGTTGGCCTGTCATGAGCTTCGTCTGTGACTGATGCAAGTTCAAGTATGATGCGTCACCACTATCAGTAGGGATAGTGCGTTAAAGGAGTGTAGGGATATTGGCAATGGAAGAGACTTTCATAATCATTAAGCCAGAAGCGGTGGCCAAGCAATTAGTAGGTGAAATCCTTGCTAGGTTTGAGCGCAAAGGGCTGTATATAAAGAAACTGGGGGTCACTCAGATTGAGGAAGAAGTGGCAAGGGAGCATTACGCCCACCACCGGGATAAGCCGTTTTTTCCCCATTTGATTGAGGCCATGACATGTGGTCCGGTGATATTGGCTGTTTTGGAGGGGGAGGATGCTGTTGCCCAAGTAAGAAACATAGTTGGTGCCACAGATCCTGCCAAGGCTGCCCCTGGTACTATTAGAGGGGATTTTGCCCTGCGTCTTCCATATAATATGGTTCATGCCGCAGATTCGCCGGATAATGCCCAAGCGGAGATAAGGCGATTCTTTGGTTAAGGAAGGGTGTGGCCTGGCCCCAAAGGGTCTGGAAAAGGGGGAGGGAGAGATGCGGTTCCGCCGAAGATACCTGTTTTGGATATTGATGCTTTGCCTATTGCTTAATCCTGCTCATAGGGCCCATGGGGCCCTTCCGTCTAGAGTCATCGAATTTCGAGATAGCCATGAGGAGATGGCAGTGGGCTTAGGTTTGGCCCAAGGGGTGATTAGTATCTCATCGCCCGGAGGGCTCAATGTCCAAACTGATCAGGGTGAGTTTCTGGTCAAGATGGCAAAATCCCTCAACATAACAATAGGAGTCAACCCCCATATGACCATGGAGCAACAGGCCGTCTGGCGGGTCCAGATTTTGGCCACCCGGGACGGCGCGGCAGCTATGCAATTGTGCCATCAAATAGAGGCTACCTACGGCGTGCCAACTAGCGTAGTTCACACTGAACCCTGGTTCAAAGTGCAAGTAGGCAATGCGCCCACCCCCCAAGAAGCAGAAACCCTAAAGGAAAATCTCATTGGGTGGGGTTATGAAGGGGCTTGGATTACTCAAGGGGAGGTATCGGTGCCTGGGGCGTCTTTGCAGTCTAAAGGGGAAGCTGAGGTCGATACTATAGTCAAAGGCTTTACCATACAAGATGGTGCAGGCAAGGTAATAGCTAGTTCCCAAAGCCAAGAACTTTTAGTGGCACCTGCAGCCCAACCACCACTGGCATTGGCAATGACAGGTATCACCGGAGGCACTTATAGGGGGCGATTGCGACTAGTTGCCTCGGGACAGAGTAAAGTTCAAGTGATCAATGTTGTGGGCATTGAAGACTATCTTTATGGAGTAGTAGGAGCGGAGTTATATAGCAAAGCCCCTGAAGAACGGGAGGCACTTGCAGCCCAAGCAGTTGCCGCCCGTACCTATGCCGTTCAAAGCCTTGGTAAGCACGGATTAGAGGGCTTTGATGTTTGTGCTACCGTCCACTGCCAAGTCTATCAGGGTATCGAGCGAGAGTCTGATATGATCAGAACCGCGGTGGATATGACCCGAGGGCAGATCATGGTTTACGGAGGACAACCTATTAGCGCCGTCTACCATGCAAGCAGTGGAGGGGTTACCGCAGCCGCTGAGCAGGTGTGGGCGACGAGATACTCGGGGTATCTGCGACCGGTGCCCGACGAAGTCAAGGATCCGAAGACCAATACCACGGTAAAGCTTGGGCAGGATCGCCCGGGGTATGACTGGGAGGTAACTTGGGAGGCCGATGAGTTGAATGGTATCTTCCGACGGTACCTAGAGAGTGAGCTTGGTATCAAAGTACCGCCCTCCGCAAGTTTACAAGATGTAGTGGTGAGTAAAGGAGACTCGCTAGAAAGGGTGGAAGAGCTTCGCATATTGTACAAGGATGAGAAGCTCCCTCCAAAGGAGCAGGATCTGGAATATCATGTGGGCAAAGATAAAATCCGGTGGGTTCTGCGCAAGCCGGATCATCAGATTCTACCTAGCACCCGTTTTGCCCTCCAAGTGGACAAAAACGAAGACAAGCTTGTCAAGATCAAAGTCACCGGCCAAGGTAATGGTCATGGAGTAGGTCTTTCTCAAACGGGAGCACTACACATGTCCCGCCTAGGCTATGGGTATGAGGAAATACTTTCCCATTATTATACTGATGTCATGATTGTGGAGCTATCGCAATACTATAAAGACGTGGAGCCGAGGCTGCTTTGGGAGCAGAAGGGATTTGTGCAGTCCTGGGCGGCAATCCTTGGACCGAGCCAAGGCATCAACGGACTGACTAATGTCTTTCGACTATCGCCTAGTGGGGACCAAGTTGCCTACAGCGTAACGGGGGAGGGAGGGGGGCTTTGGGTTTTTGACGCCGTATATGGCAAGCAGACTTTGCTCCTGGAAGAGCCGATCCTAGAAATTGCCTGGAAACACGATGGCTCAGCCCTCGCTGCTGTGACTGATGGCCGTGGAGGCCGGAGACGGTTGTGGGTAGTGGTCCCGAATACCGAGGCAGGCGATGGCAATGCGACTCCTCGGAAGAGCTTGGTGGCAGAGGCCATGGACATCCACGGTATCAATTGGTTGCCGGGTAGTGATCTAGTGTTGTTTGGCCAAAACGGCATGATCTACGGAGGCCAGGGGGGGATGAATATACCCCTATTTACCGAAGCTAAGGTCCCTGGTATCGCTCCCAATGGCAAACAGATTGCCTTTTGGCGAGAGGGCGCAATCTGGTTGTATCAACTAAGTGCGGGGTTTCTCCATCGGCTTTACGATGTCAATGGGGTTAAGTCGTTACACTGGTCCCCCAATGGTAAATATCTTGCAGCCGCGACAGGGACAGAAGTCATCGTACTTGATGTTAGTACCGGTGCTTCAATGGCTAGATTCGCCGGTGAGGGGCCTAGTTGGTCTTCTGACGGGAGTCTGTTAGCTTATGTTCAGAAATCTGAGGGCGGACTATCGGACATTTACGTAGCAGAAGTGTCCTCACAGGATATACAGCTTCTAGTCAGTTCTCAGCAGGAGTGTGCCATTCATTGGTCGGCCAAGGGGAGAACCCTTGCCCACAATGCCAATGGAGTGTTGCACCTTGTGACATGGCGATGAACTGGCTCATTAGAAAAAGATAGTTTATTTTCCAGAGACTATTTGATATACTAGCTGATAGTCGCTTGCAGGAGATATGGGAGGAATTAATATGCTACCCACTCCGAGGAAATTCACTATGTGTGCAGGCGCAGCAGACGGATCATCGAGACTCAATGCTTTTGATAATGCTCTGTTACAGGCTGGTATTGGCAACGTTAATCTTGTCAGAGTTAGTAGTATCTTGCCCCCTGGGGCTTTACATGTGCCGGATTTGCAGATCCCTCCGGGCACCCTTACCCCTACAGCTTACGGTTCTATCACTAGCGATGTGGTGGAGGAATTGATATCTGCGGCAGTCGGTATAGGGATCAGTGCGGATAGCTTTGGTGTGATCATGGAATACTCCGGCCACTGTAGCCGTCAAGATGCGGAAAATGCGGTAGTGCAAATGGTTAAGGATGCTTTTCAAGTGCGGCAAATGGAGCCAATCGAGATCTTGGTTAAGGCCGTAGAGCACAAGGTGGTTGATACCGGTTGTGCTTTTGCCGCGGTAGCGCTTTGGTATTGAAATCCTGAACTCAGCTTGATTACTGGGAAAGGAGGTCGATCAAATGGAACTCTGGTTTACGGAAAAGGCCAATGATCACGTAGGACTGACATGCAAGGTGAAGCAGACATTGATGCGGAAGCAATCCCCATATCAAGAGATAATGGTGATTGAAACGGAACAATTCGGGAGAATGCTCCTCCTGGATGGTGTGCTACAGACTACAACCAGTGACGAATTTGTCTACCACGAGATGATTAGCCACGTACCACTCAATACCCATCCAAATCCTCGTCGGGTGGCGGTAATCGGAGGTGGGGATGGCGGGACTATTCGGGAGATCATCAAGCATGATTCTGTGGAAAAGGCTGTACTGGTTGAAATTGATGAGCAGGTGATCGAGGCTAGTCGCCAGTATTTGCCGGAGATAGCTAGTGGGCTGGATGATGAGCGGGTAGAGATCCTTATTACCGACGGTATAACCCACATTCAACAGTCAAAGAATACCTATGATGTGATTATTGTGGACTCAACAGATCCGGTGGGACCCGCGGTCGGCCTCTTTACCCAGGAATTTTACGGACATGTATTTGAGGCGCTGACAGAAGATGGTATCATGGTGGCGCAGACAGAATCTCCCTATTACGAACCCCAACTGGTTCAGCGTACTTTAGGGGCTATCGGTGGGAACTTCCCCATCACTAGGCTTTATTTGGCCTATATTCCCACTTATCCCAGCGGTATGTGGAGTTTCACACTGGGTTCAAAAACCTGGGAACCACAGGAAATAAGTGGGGATCGCAAGCAGGCTCTACAAACAAGATACTACACGCCGGCAGTGCATGCAGCTGCTTTTTGCTTGCCCGCTTTTGTTGAGGAGATCGTGGCTACGGTGTGATGGGTCTTCCCCGGGGCCTTTAGGGAGCTATGGAAACAGGATTGATCTACCTAGCTAAAGAAGTGTAAGATAGTAAGGACAGGCTTGTCATGATCGGGACAGGCCTGTCCATATATGCGGCGTTTTGTCTACTATGAAGTACTGGACTTGGATAGATTAAGGAAGTGATTATTCGTGAGTATGGCCCTCAAATTGCAGGCCCGCATTCAGGCGGCGTTGGCAAAGGCGGTTAAGGATGCGGCTATTTGCCGAGGCTGGGATATCAAGGCCTTGCCATCGGTTGAACTAGAGGTGCCCCGGGAGAAAGCCCATGGCGATCTTGCTACCAATGTGGCCATGCAACTAGCCCGGGAGGCCAAATTGCCACCTCGAGCAGTTGCAGAGGAGATTATCCGCTATCTGGATACCTCGGGAACCCATATTGAAACTGCGGAAGTGGCAGGTCCAGGATTTATTAACTTACGCCTTGGCAATGACTGGCTGTACGAAGTGTTACGGGATATTGAAGACCAGGGAGCTAGTTACGGGTCCTCAGATGTCGGTGGGGGCAAGCGAGTCATGTTGGAATTCGTAAGCGCCAACCCTGTTGGTCCCATGAATGTTGTCAATGCTAGGGCCGCGGCAGTAGGGGATACTCTGGCTAATATAATGCAAGCTGCCGGATATGACGTGGGTCGAGAGTATTATGTCAACGACGCTGGAAGACAGGCTTATCTGTTTGGCCTTTCATTGCTAGCTAGGTACAAGGAATTGGCCGGTGTAGATGGGGAATTTCCTGAAGATGGTTACCCCGCGCCCTATGTCACAGAATTGGCAGAGGTGATGAGGCAGGAGGTTCCGGATCTTTTGCAGAAGCCCCAAGGGGAACAGGAGGCCTTTTGTAAAAAATGGGGCACCGATCAAATGGTCAACCAGCAAAAAGCGGATTTAGCTGCCTTTGGCGTGGAGTTTGATGTATGGTTTCGGGAGCGGGATTTACATAGTGCCAACAAGCTTCAGGAAGTAATTGATTTCCTAGAAGCGGAAGGCCTTTTATATGAGCAGGATGGCGCCAGGTGGTTCGCCTCTACTAGGTTTGGCGATGATAAAGACCGGGTGGTAGTCAAATCCGATGGGGTTCCTACTTATATTACGGCAGATATGGCCTATCACTGGGACAAGTATCGGCGAGGGTTTGATCACTTAATCGATATCTGGGGCCCCGATCATCACGGATATATTGGTAGAATGCAGGCGGCCATTCAAGCATTGGGCTATGAGGCCGATAGCTTCGAGGTTGTTATCTTGCAGCTAGTTAATCTCCTGCGCCGGGGCGAAAAAGTAAGGATGTCTAAACGGGCTGGAGAATTCGTGAGCATGACGGAACTACTGGAAGAGGTCGGTAAAGACGCGGCCCGGTATTTCTTTCTCATGCGAGCTCCCGATAGCCATCTAGACTTTGATTTGGCCCTAGCCGCTGAAGAAAGCCAGGAAAATCCTGTGTATTACATCCAATACGCCCATGCTCGGATCTGCAGTATTCTGCGTCAGGCAGAAGAGAGTTCTATCCAATGCCCATCTGCCTATGACGCCGATGTACACCTTTTACAGGCAGAGCAGGAGCTTGACCTAATCAAGAAGTTAGCTCAGTTACCCGAAGAGGTTATCTTGGCGGCAGAGCGGAGGGGGCCACATCATATTGCTCGCTACTGCCATGAACTAGCTTCTAGCTTCCATAGTTTCTACACCCACTGCCGAGTATTGGGTGAAGATGAAGCCTTGCAAGGGGCGAGATTGGTTTTGCTGCAAAGCACGGGTAAAGTACTAAAAATTGCGTTGGGACTACTGGGTGTTTCGGCTCCAGAGAGGATGTAAGTCGGGAGGGGTGCAGTGGGGTGGGACAATCGTTGCGTCAATCGTGGTTGATTTTCCGCAAAGGTATTCGCTATTCCTATGATTACATAGGGATGGTGATGGCGACTAGTGCTTTATGGTTTTTTGTCGGGTTTTTGCCACTCTTGGTGGCGACAACCTTTAGCACATATATCAAGAATCCCACTGTTGTTGGGATTGCCCTTGCCTTAACATTGATAACTTTGGGTCCGGCAACTGCGGCAGTGCATGCCATGATGGCCAAGATCCTAGCTAAAGAGGAAGTCTTGGTGAGGGAGTTTTTTCAGCACTTCACTGGTTTTTTTGGGAGGAGCATTGGACTTGTACTGCTCAATGGACTGATTATCGCTATTTTGGTTTCGGATTTTATTTTCACCATAAATCATCCCAATAACGTAGTTAGGGCACTATCGGGGATTTGGGTGTACTTCTTTATCTTCTGGGCTCTCATGAGCAACTACATTTTCCCGTTCCTTGTTAATCAAAATATTGGTGTGTTCTTGACTATGAAACGGGCAGCTCTATTGGCCCTAGACAATGCCATCGTAACCATAGTGTTGACCATATCAGTGGTTTTGGTGGCCGGCCTTAGCATTGTCTTAGCGGCTGCTGTGTTGCTCTTGATGATGGGGATGATCGCTTTTCTTCAGAATATAGCCTATCTAGAGCTCATGCAAAAATACGATGGGGCAGAAGAGGAGACAGCAGACGGTATAGACATATAGGATTGCTTGACACCGCTTTTACAGGGCTTCCCCGGGGAAGCTCCTTTTTTGTGGGAATTCCTGCGGGTTTACGCCGGAGCAAATAAGGTTTAGAATAAGGCAGTGATTATATCCAGAAGGGGGTGTGCCCATGGCTAAGTTTATTTTCGTGACGGGGGGCGTTGTATCTGGTCTTGGCAAAGGTATCACGGCCGCGTCCTTGGGGCGTTTACTTAAAAGCCGGGGCTTTCGTGTTACAATAGCTAAGTTGGATCCATATATAAATGTCGACCCGGGGACCATGAGCCCATTCCAGCACGGAGAGGTTTTTGTTACCGAGGATGGTGCTGAAACCGATCTAGACTTGGGGCACTATGAACGATTTATTGATGAGAATTTGACAAGGGCCTGTAATGTTACAACTGGGAAGATTTACTGGTCAGTAATTACAAAGGAACGCCAGGGAGACTACCAGGGTGGAACTGTTCAGGTGATTCCTCATATTACCAATGAGATCAAAGAGCGTATCCTCAGGCTAGCCCAGGAGGATACTGATATAGTAATAGTGGAAATAGGTGGGACTGTAGGTGATATAGAAAGCCTACCCTTCCTGGAGGCAATTCGCCAGCTCAAAAACGATGTAGGGCGTAATTCATGTTTGTATATTCATGTTACATTAGTGCCATTCATCAAGGCGTCTCAGGAACTGAAAACCAAGCCCACCCAGCATAGCGTGAAGGAATTACGGGGCATAGGTATCCAGCCGGATATTATTGTTTGCCGCTCTGAGCAGCCGATTTCCGATGATATCAAGGCCAAGATTGCTTTGTCTTGTGACATCGAGAAGGAAGCAGTGATACCCAATGCAGATGCTACTAGCATCTATGAGGTCCCTCTGATTTTCGAACGGGAAAACCTAGCTAAGATAGTATGTGAACGACTTGGTCTAGATGAAGGGGAGCCAGATCTAAAGGATTGGCGTGAGATCGTTTACAAGGTTCAAAATCCTAAACAGAGAGTACGTATTGCCGTTGTAGGCAAGTATGTCTCTTTACCAGATGCATATATGAGCGTAAATGAGGCCTTAGGTCATGCAGGCATTGAAACCGACAGCGAAGTGGAGATTCAGTGGATCCTATCTGATGATCTGGAGATGGGTGATGTTGATCTAGATAGCATATTGGGTGATGCCCAAGGCATATTGGTGCCAAGTGGGTTTGGCCACAGGGGAGTGGAAGGCAAGATTCTGGCTATCAAATACGCCAGGGAAAAACTCGTTCCCTTTTTTGGTATTTGCTTAGGTATGCATTGTGCAGTCATAGAATTCGCCCGTAATGTCTGTGGTCTAGTGGGGGCAAATAGCCTGGAACTCGCCCCCCACACAGAGTTTCCCGTGATTGATTTGCTTCCTGAACAGCGCCATGTGGCCAAGCTAGGAGGCACTATGCGACTAGGTAGTTACCCCTGCAATTTGATACCTGAATCCCGGGCTGCCGAGGCCTATGGCGAATTACAGGTACATGAACGGCATCGGCATAGATACGAAGTGAGTACTGCTTACCGATCGGTTTTGCGAAAACATGGTATGTCTTTAGCCGGCATGTCACCGGATGAGCGTATGGTTGAACTGATTGAATTGCCGCACCATCCTTGGTTTGTAGCAAGTCAATTCCATCCGGAGTTTAAGTCTAGGCCTAATCGATGTCATCCCTTGTTTAGGGAGTTTGTTAGAGCGGCGCTGCGGCACAAATAGTTACAGCAGGCAATATCAAGACTGTCAGGTCGCCCTGGCAAAATTGAGGTAGTGGCAGAGATACTGGGCTTTTGATATAATGAGGGCAAGCAAGCAGAAGCTCTTACCACGGTATAGTACTGTTCAAGGATTCGCTTCATCACCTTGAAGGATGGGAGAGGTGGAAAATATGGTTCGGGTTAAGGTGAAACTGGTGGGAATCGATCAGGTTGCCATGTGCCCAGTTGTAGTCGTTACTGATATGGACGAGAAGAGTTTCCTTCCTATCATGATCGGCCCGGCTGAGGCCAGCGCCATTGCCATGGAACTAGAAGGTGTCAAGCCACCCCGACCGCTGACCCATGACTTAATGCGGGATTTCCTGCAGGAGCTGGACGCTGTGGTAGACAGGGTTGTTATTTCCGATCTCAAGGACGAGACATACTATGGCTCTATCATGCTAAAAACTGCCACGGGTAGGGTGGAGATAGATGCTCGGCCTAGTGATGCTATTGCTTTGGCCCTGCGCACCGAGAGCCCTATTTATGTGGCAGATACAGTGGCAAGTCAGGCCATGATTGCCAGCAGTGATGTACAGCGGCGAGAAAGGGGAGCCGAAGGTAAAGATAATGAGGCCGAGGAATTCCGGCGTTTTCTTGATGATCTTACTCCCGATGATTTTAGGCGTCATCTGCAGTAGGTAGCGTGGCCCAAAAAAGTAAGGATTAGTCATAAAGTATGCCTCCCTTGTTCATACTGGAAAGAGTAGAGCAGGGAGGCGATTTTTCTAGCACCGCGCTAAAGGAATTTGTGTTTGGGCAGCGAAGATTTAGAACTGAGCTGCCAAGGGAGTGGAAGTACAATGCTAATCGATACTACACGGGTGTTAGCCATGCGGTGCCCCCGGTGTGGTCGACTTGAACTTAATTATTTCAGTTTGTTTGGGTTAGGAGAGTCTAGCCCCACTTTGATCAATTGCCAGTGCGGGTGCACTCTTGCCAGCATAGTCCGGCGTAGTCGCCTATATAAATTGCAGGTGGAGTGCATTATTTGCGAGACCCCCCATGAGCTTTTGGTGGATGTGGGTAGAGTAATACATAACGATGCGCTGGTACTTTATTGTCCGGAGAGCGATGTCGACTTAGCATTGATTGGCAACGGTCCTAGAGTTGATGAGCTATTGGCCGAAGAAGGCGATATTCTGGCCAATGTTGTGGGATCTAGTCTAATAGACTCCGAGTTCAATGATGCTGCCGTTATGCGGGAGGTCTTGACCCGATTACAGGACTGGGTTGATGAGGGTAGATTATATTGCAGTTGCGGTAATCGGCATATGGAAGTTGAATTGTTTCCGGAGAAAGTCGAGGTGGCCTGCCCCCACTGTGGGGGGACCCTAGTCATCTACGCTGAGCGTGAGGAAGATCTGTTAGCCCTAGATGGCTTGGAAGAAGTTGTGCTTAAACGGGGGGCCTTCACTTGTATTGATTCCGCCGATTTTCGCTATCGACATGGAGTTTAATAGGGTAAAGACCTAAACGGGTCCCGGTAAGTAGGAGGAGAAAAGATGGCTTTAGTTACTGTAGCTGAATTAGCGAGAAAGGCATCCCAAGGAGGATATGCCGTCGGGGCTTTTAACCTGAATAACATGGAGATATTGCAGGCGGTAATAGTCGCCGCGGAGGAAGAGCGATCCCCAGTTATCTTACAGGCAAGTCAAGGAGGTCTCAAGTACGCTGGCATAGATTATATTGTCGCCATGGCTGAGGTGGCTGCCAAGAATGCATCAGTGCCTGTGGCCCTTAATCTAGATCATGGCACTAGCTTCGAGCAGGCTATGGAATGTATCCGCAAAGGATTTTCGGCAGTGATGATTGATGGTTCCCATCTGCTCTTCGAAGACAATATTGCGTTAGTAAGCCGGGTGACAGATGTAGCCCACGCGGTTGGTGTCTCTGTTGAGGCAGAACTAGGGCGCATTGGCGGGACAGAAGATGATATAATGGTTGCAGATGAAGATGCCATGATGACCCACCCTGACGAAGCTGCTGAATTTGTAGAAAGGGCCAAACCCGATCTTCTAGCTGTCGCCATTGGGACTGCCCATGGAGTTTACAAGGGTGAACCCCGTCTTGACTTCAAACGCTTGACGGAGATTAGGAAGCGAGTAGACATACCATTAGTGTTACATGGAGCTAGTGGGGTTCCCGATGACGCCATCAGGGAAGCCTGTAAATTGGGCATTACTAAGATTAACATTGACACAGAGTTGAGAATTGCTTTTTCCCAGGCGGTCCGGGATATACTGGATGAGGATTTGAAACAGATTGATCCCCGTAAGATCTTGGGTCCGGCTCGGGAGGCTATGAAGCAGGTTGTCAAGGAGAAAATGCGCCTGTTCGGTTCTGCCGGCCAAGCGTGAGAGGTCGAAGCGGGTGAGGTTACTTCACCCGCTCCCTGCTACCGGGTAAGCCTGCTGTCATCTTAGATATGATCAAAAGAAGATCCTCAGGTACTCTCCCATTTATTTGTCCTTACATCATCCTGCATATCTATGGAATACGGTGCTTTCCATTTATCCCTCTATAGAGGGTTGGTATCCTACCACATATGTAATAATCGTACTGTTCTGATTATAGATGTTTAAGAGAGTTAAGGAGTGAAGGAATGAATATTGCTCAACTGGAGGGAAAAACATCCGTCGAGTTGCATGAGATAGCCAAAGACTTGGGCATTGCTGGCTATGCTCGATTTCGGAAACGGGATCTCATATTCGAAATCCTCAAGGCCGAAACCAACAAAGAAGGTCTTATGTTTAAGGACGGTGTGCTGGAGATCCTTCCCGATGGCTATGGTTTTTTGCGAGTGGATGGGTATACTCCTAGCAACGAGGATGTATATATATCACCGTCACAGATTCGACGCTTTAATTTGCGCACCGGTGACCTAGTCTTGGGGCAGGTGCGGGCACCGAAAGACAACGAACGTTATTATGCTTTGTTGAGAGTGGTCGCTGTAAACCACCTGGATCCCGATAAAGCCACTCGCCGACCCAATTTTGAGGATCTCACACCGGTTTATCCCTACGAACGGCTACAACTTGAAGTCTCCCAGGATGACACCGCTACTCGCCTAATTGATTTAGTGGCCCCTTTAGGTAAAGGCCAAAGGGGTTTAATTGTGGCTCCACCTAAGGCGGGGAAGACAACGGTGCTCAAAAAAATTGCCAACAGTGTAACCCATAACCACGAAGAGGTTGAGCTGATGGTGCTTTTGATCGATGAGCGTCCCGAGGAAGTCACGGACATGCGACGTTCTGTTGATGGAGAGGTGATTAGCTCTACCTTTGATCAACCGCCAGAAAACCATGTGCGGGTGGCAGATATGGTCTTGGAGCGGGCGAGGCGGCTAGTGGAGCATGGGAAAGATGTAGTGATTTTACTGGATAGTATTACACGATTGGCAAGGGCGCATAACTTAGTAGTACCACCAAGTGGACGCACTTTGTCCGGTGGAGTTGACCCTGCTGCCTTGCATCGGCCCAAAAGATTTTTTGGTGCGGCCCGCAAGCTTGAGGAAGGCGGTAGTCTTACAATCTTGGCCACAACCCTTATTGAAACAGGCTCCCGCATGGATGATGTAATCTACGAGGAATTCAAGGGTACTGGCAACATGGAGTTACATCTAGACCGCCGTCTGGCTGAACGCCGGATCTTCCCAGCCATAGATATCTATAAGTCTGGAACAAGGAAAGAGGAATTACTACTAACCAGCCAAGAACTAGAAATGATGTGGCTATTGCGTAAAGCCTTTAGCTCTGTAGGTACAGCAGAGACCACAGATATTGTCATAGACCGGATTGTTAATACCAAGAATAACGCAGAGCTGATGGATATTGTAATTAACTCTACTTTCGCGGAAAATATCCGGGCCTAGTCATCAAAAATAATTTCCCTCGGAAAAGAGGAATTGAGTAGCAGTGCCAAGAAGTTAACAAAATGGATTCTATTGGATTGGGGTGGGACGATTGGAGGACAACAAAAGCAGCCGCTGGCGTCCGGCTTGGACACTGTTGTTGCTGCTGCTCTTTGTCGCTTTAACTGTTACCGATGAATACTCGAAGTTGACTTCTGACTCGCCAGTATACTTTACTTGGAATCAGGAGTTTTCAGGTATGTCAAATCAGGGTGGCCCCGATCCATTTGATTTGGAGTTTACAGGAGAACCCGGTGAATTCGAGTTCGAGGGACTAGCTTTGGCGGTGGCCGGTGAGGCAGCCCAGGTGGCTTTAGGTGTCACAGAAGCTAACATGCTAGATCGGGATGCAGATGAAGGATCCCCAGACGGAACGGAGACAGGGTCTGTCCTGTTAGCTCTAGCGGAGGAAGAACCGTCGGCCCCAGAGGTTAAACCTGTGGTCTTAACCCATATAGTTGAGTCGGGCCAAACGCTATGGGATATCGCTAGATTTTATGGGATTGATATAGATACCGTTGTAGCCGCCAATGAGCTCAATGATCCGCAGAGACTGCAGGTGGGCCAAAGATTAACGATTTTGACTGTCAAAGGCGCTTTACATACTGTAGGAGCCGGGGATAACCTTTGGGATATAGCACGGGCCTATCAGGTAAAGACCCAGGATATCGTGGATGCTAATCAATTAGCCGACCCATCGGCTTTGAAGATTGGGCAAAGGTTGGTTATCCCGGGGGCCCAGGCCGTTGCCGCCCAGCGGTATCAACTAGTAGGGGGTAATGGTCAGCTACGCCGGGCATTCGCGTGGCCCACAAAAGGCAGAGTCTCTTCTCGGTTTGGCAGTCGCTGGGGTCGTATGCACTATGGGTTAGATTTGGCTGTACCGACGGGAACTCCCGTGAGAGCAGCCGCCGATGGGCGGGTAACGTGGAGCGGAAGTCGAGGTACCTATGGCAATTTGGTTATTGTCGATCACGGGAGTCATGTAGAAACCAGATACGCGCATAATTCCCGTTTGGCTGTTAAGGCGGGAGATCGAGTGCAACGAGGGCAGATTATAGCCTATAGCGGTAATACTGGGCGTTCAACAGGACCCCATGTTCACTTTGAGATTCGTCACCGTGGAAAAGCGGTAGATCCAGAGAAATATCTCATTCGCTAGGGTGGAGCTTGCACCTATTTTCTTGTCGTGGTATAATTCATTAGTATTTTTATCGGCGGGCAGAGTGGGAAAGAGGTGACAGGCTATGAAGGAGAACATTCATCCACAATACCATAAGACAACAGTTACCTGTGCCTGTGGTGCTAATTTTGAGACTGGTTCCACCCGGGAGAATTTGAGAGTGGAAATCTGTTCTCAATGCCACCCCTTCTATACAGGCGAGCGGCAGAGGTTCGTGGATACTGGTGGTCGCGTTGAGCGCTTTCGGCGCAAGTATAATCTACCGGGTGAATAACGTCAGGGAACAAACAAAACCTTTGCAAAAGCAGGCTAGCCCTGCTTTTTTTGCTACCTACGGGGAAAATATGGCTAGATGAACTGAAGAGGTGAGTTCGGATTTGCTTGCGATAGAAAATATCCCTATTGAAAATCCAGTGGCTTTGGCGCCCATGGCAGGGGTGACCGATACAGTGTTTCGCTCTATAGCAAGGCAGATGGGTGCCGGAGTGGTAGTCACCGAAATGGTCAGCTCTCGGGGATTATTATATGGTAGTGAGCGTACCAAGGAGTTGCTGAGGCATAGTGAGACAGAGAGGCCTTTGGGGATCCAGATATTTGGTTCTGAGCCCGATGAGATGGCGAGAGCAGCTCGGGTCATAGCACCTTGGCAACCTGATTTTATTGACATAAATATGGGCTGCCCCACACCGAAAATCGTCAAAAATGGCGATGGTGCAGCTTTGATGCTAGATCCTGACAAGGCCGCGCGGATAGTTGGTGCTGTCGCCGACAACAGCCCCTGTCCAGTGACAGTGAAAATGCGTCGAGGCTGGGATGAGTATTCACCTTCTGCCGTGGATCTAGCACCTTTGCTGGTTGAAGCCGGGGCTCAGAGCCTTACCATCCACGGTCGCTATCGGGAACAGTTCTACCGGGGTAAGGCCGATTGGGGATGTATTGCCGCTGTCAAGCAGGCAGTGTCTGTTTCAGTATGGGGTAATGGTGACGTTGATTCCCCTACCGCCGCTCAAAAGCTTATGGATACGACCGATTGTGATGGGATCATGGTGGGTAGGGCGGCTTTAGGCAATCCTTGGATTTTTCGCAGGATCAATCATTATCTCAAGCATGGTGTCCTTATACCAGAACCCTCACCTCAGGAACGGGCAAAGGTGGCCATAGAACATTTAAAAGGTGTAATTGATCTAAAGGGCGAGTACCTAGGAGTGCGCTCCATGCGACCGCAATTGGCTTGGTATACCAAGGGATTCCCACAAGCGGCTCACCTCAGGCAAGAGCTGAATCAGGCAGTGTCTTTGGCGGCAGTAAAAGCCCTATTATGTAGGAGCCTAGAGATGGCAAATAGTTAGAGGTTTGCATTGATCCTCAACTGGATAGGTATTAACCAATAGTGCTTACTGCGGTGGGCAGATTACTCAACAAACTCAACGAAGTGGGGGAGATTATTGAGCAGATTTAGGACCCAGAACGGGAGTAAGGCCCGGGTGTTTTTGGTACTCCTGCTTATGCTGATGTTGTTTGCCCTGGACGGCCAAGCATTGGCGGCGAACAAAGGTGTAAGCCCTAGGGTTGGCTACCGGGCACCAGATTTTGTGGTGAAAGATCTAGCGGGTAACGACGTTACCCTCAGTGATCAGCTGGGCAAACCTGTGTTTATTAATTTTTTCGCCACGTGGTGTACATTTTGCCGGGTAGAAATGCCCTATATTGAGACCCTTTATGGGGAGTTAGGCGATGAGGTGGCTTTTATGATTGTTGACTTGAGGGAAAGCCAAGCAACAGTAGAAGCATTTTTTGCAGACCATGGACTTACTGTTCCTGTCTATCTTGATGCGACAGGGGCCTCGGGAGCCCGCTACGCGGTTAGGGGCATACC
>JAAZMF010000046.1 GCA_012798955.1 Bacillota bacterium
ATCAAGGCGTCTAAATCTTGCAGGGCCACCACTTTGATGCGCTCCGGTGAGCCGTTTTTCACCACAGCTTCACCGACCACTGTCTGGCTTGCCACTAGCCTTTGGGAGGCAAATCCCTTGAATCCATAATCAAATAGCCGTCTAGAATCCCGTCGGCGGACAAGATCGCTATCAGCTCCCATAACCACCGAGATCAGTCGCAAATCATCACGGGTAGCCGTAGCCACTAGACAATACCCGGCGCTATTGGTATGACCCGTCTTTAACCCATCGACACCAGGATAGTCCCGAAGTAAATTGTTGGTGTTGTGCAAAACCGTCTGGGGATTGGCGGCACGGAACACCTCAGTCCAGGTAGATGTCCAGTCCAAGACCTCAGGGTAGTGCAAGAGTGCCTGGGACATTTTGGTAATATCGTTAGCTGTAGTAAGGCTGGGTTGCTCACCGTTTTCCGCTGGCAAACCATGGACATTAGCAAAGTGGGTATTGTCCATTCCCAATTCCTGTGCTCTGCGATTCATCTGCCTTACAAAAGCCGGCACAGAACCTGCTACATGCTCAGCAACAGCATACGCTGCATCGTTAGCCGATTGAATAGCTACAGCCTTAAGCAATTGCTCTAAAGTAAAGACCTCGCCGGCTCTTAGCCAAACCTGGGAGCCGCCAATGGCCTCAGCCTCAGGGCTAATGTATACCT
Organism: Bacillota bacterium; assembly: GCA_012798955.1. GTDB lineage: Bacteria > Bacillota > Limnochordia > DTU087 > DTU087 > JAAZMF01. Next base: position 698 of record JAAZMF010000046.1, read on the forward strand.
TATCAGTAAGGGCGCTCTCACCCCGTTCAACGGCTTCCAAAGCAAGTAGCATTGTCATAATCTTAGTGATACTTGCTGGCTCTACCTGCTTATCGGCGTTTTTTTCCACTAACACCTGCCCAGTATCTGCCACCATTAGTAATCCTGCATCCACCGCTAAGTCGTCGGCAGACAGAGCATGTGCTTGACTCGGTGCGATAAAAATGACTAGTAATAATATGATGCCGAGTGCGAAAACTTTCCTGCTTTGCAAACTACCTCTCCTTCCTCCCCGACTTGAGCCTATGGGTTTGGCAAACACCATGTACCAGCGATCCACCCACGGCCAAGGGTATCTATGTTTGTTCGCCACGGAGGAGAAAAACCCTGCAAGAAAAACAAGACCCTGGTGTACTAAACCCCAGGGTGAAGCTCGTTCTACTGTTCAACCAACCGACATGACACGGGTCTAGGCTTCTCGCTCAATCTGGAGTAATACCCCAAATCTATCGTAGGAATATTTTAGTTTCGGTATTAACTCTCCCAGATTGGCCACCTTCTCGATCTTCCGCATCTCCATGAACTCACTTAGCCAGAATTCTAGCTCGTTATAGACTTGTCGTAATTCCTTCTTTTCCCGCTCCATTCGTTGCTTGAGCTCAGTAATCTCGTTACGCAATGTCTGATTCTCCTGCTTGATAGCCTCAAAGGCACAGAAATCTTGCCCTTGCCCTGTAAGATACTGAGCTACATTATGCAAACCTTGGGCCAGACTCTCCAATACAAATTGAAGGTTCCCTTTTACATATTGCACATCGTTTTCCACAGCATCCATGCGGTGGGTTAATTGCCCCGCCTGTTGTGGAAATTGCCTTAGAGCATCAAGAAAACTCTCCGGCTCTTGTTCTTCTATAGGTGAGGCGACTTCCCCAGGGACAACAGGCTCTAATACTGGCTTGGCGGGTGGCGCCGGTGGTAACGTGGCCGGCGATTGCGTGGTCTGTTTCCCATCGTCACCGGTAGACACCTTCGCTTCATTGGCCTGTTTTAGTATTTCGTACCGCTCCTCGCACTCCGGGAGGGTGCGACCTAATGAACTGGCCATTGCCGCATCTAGAGCCTCCCCCGCTTTCAATCGCCGCCAGAGGGCGATATCCTCATCCCGAGTCCAGGCTCGCTGACCTGCCGGCGCGGAAAGTAAATGCCGTTTGCCGCCTTGTTGCTTCATATCGTCCCTATATGTCTTTGGATCTAGCCCCTGTTTCTTCAATATGGCATAGAACCGCTGTGCCAAAGCGGCTTCTGTTCTACCTAATTCCTCTGACAATTCCGCCCGTAGCTTCTTGTTCCACCACTTGGTCAAAATCAGCTGATCTTCCGCCTCTGTATACATGCGATTGGCATTATCTAGACCCGCCCCATCGCTTCTTGGCTCCAAGCCCATCTTAACCCCCTCCTTAATCTGCACTAAAGCATTAGCCCGTGGTCTGTAGTATAGGTTATTCATCTCTAGATTATGCCCAAAACCTACTATGAACTCACACCTAATTGATCCGGAATACTAACACTGCCGGTGCAAAACCGCGCCGGCAGTGATTCTAAAACAAATCCCAAAATCTGTGTGATGCGCTGTCTATACTAAAGAAGAGGCCCCTTGTTTGCTGATGATGATTTTGCTACCTGCAGGCAAAACATCATAGTCATCCAAATCTGCTAGTGCGGGATTTTGCTCCAGCAATACCTCTGTAGTAACACCATATTTTGTGGCTAGTTGCCATAGGGTGTCTTCGGCCTGCAATGTAACACACGTATATGTGGGTAAGCGCCCCGGGAACTGCCTTAGCTCCACAGCCTCTGCCACAACCTCTTTGGCCACCCTCTCCCTTGCACGACATATCACCTTAAGCGTCCCTTGAAATCCAATAGTCTCTCGACTAAGAGGCTCCCCTTGTACATTTAGCACAATCACGTCTGCCTCTAGCTTACCATCTGCCGACACCGTTGGCATGTTGATGCTCGTTTCAAATGTTCCGGCATTGTTCCACACCGCATGATAAACCGGCTGGGTAAAATCATCGGTACGAGCCACATACATAGCCGCCAAATCTAGATAGCCAGTTACCGTAACTCGACCACCCACTAACGAGGTACTAGCTACCGCCGCCCGCACCTCTACATCCAAGAGTTTCTCTAGAGGGGGTCGTGAATCCGGTAAATCAACAGATCCATCGATGTGCACATCCTTAGTGGCGCCATCCCCCACCTTCTCATACATGATTGACTCCGTACGCAAGCCAATCTTTAGGTTGGAATCTGCCTCTAGACCTGTTACTACCGGAATATCCCCTTGCTCCACCACCTTGATGATGGCACTTTGCACACCTTCTACACCGATTGATTGCCCCTCGTTTATTACACGACCAAAAACCGTGGGTGGGGCCACTTCTGCATGTATGGTCATACCTGGCCTAGCACTAGGTATCTCAGCACTTAGCTCCATGCGAGCAACATCATCCCAACTATAGACCCGTAACTGCTCATCATCTGTATGCTCAGACAAGACCACGCAGACGGCCTTGTAACTCATAGTTCCAGAGAGAACGCCCCTATCCACGGCCGCCCGCTTTTCTGCCACTTTGAAAGAGCCTACTAGCTCCAAAATCCGTAGGGGTCGTTCCGACCCCAAAGACACAGGTAGCACATGCCTAATCTCGGTCTGGGCAGGTCCTTGACCCACAACATCATCAAAGTGAAACGTATCCTTGGATACCTTAATCTTCCTAGGAGGACTTACACTAGCATCGGTCAGGAAAGCCAGCTCTTGTGCCCTAAGAACCGTGGAGGAAACCTCCAGCACAGAATCGACATCCACAGTACGGCCATCACTGCGTAAAGTAGGCTGCAGATCAAGTACAGTAGCCGTGCTGTGAGGTGTCATCCCGGGCATTGCACCAGGTATGTCTACAAAATGACTAAAGGCCACTACTTCGGCGGATTGCACGCCACCGTAATACGTCTGCCCAGTATCATACTGACCGGCATAAATTAGATTAACGGATAGCATGCCCTCAATGTTTACTCTATCTTCTTCAAGCCAGTGCTCCTTTACGTGGGCGGTGGCAGACATTTTGACGATCCTGTCAGCCGCCGGCATACTGCTGGGAATTGTCAACGTACCCCCTGCCACCGTTTGAGCCATGTTAGACCCAATAGTTGACTCCAAATGGACGATATCGTCCCGTATTCTCAATGACATGTACCCTACCCCCCTTTAGTCCTTCCCCGCCTAACACTCTCATTTATATGCCAGACCATTGCCAACTATATTGGAAAATATTACCTCCGTGATCAATGTTCTTAAGGACTCCTGCGCAAACCACTTCCATGCTCTGCAAGGGGTCACCAGATGCGAGCGTCTTCCCACCCCAAGGGCATGAAAACTACGCCTGTTACATGTTGCTTACTTAGCCAAACTAATTTGGTCTCCACGCTTTCCCGATTTTCGTACCATACCCGGACACGCCCCTCAGGGTGACGATAGTCATAGTAGGGGACCTTTTCCACCACATCCCATTGGGGCTTAGCCTGTTTTTCGTATGCCAACTTCCGCACATCATCATAGGAAAGATAGTTGTATTCCCGCAAACCCTCTCCAACGACCCAAGCGATGCCACCTAACGGTAAGACCACCATAAGCTTCCAAGGGGGAATGTGTGACTGAACCCTCCGAATCTGGGCCTGTAACCAACTTAATCCTAACCTGGGGCCCGGTTCTCCCCCTATATATTCCTGAGAGGCATGAAAAATTATGCGATGGGGCAAAGAAGTCCACACATGACTGGCAACATATTTGGGGAAAGGTCTTGTGCCATTGGGCGAAGGTATAAGGGTCATGTATAACCTTTTGCCATAATGCCGCAAGATGCTTCGGATTTCCCCTATAAGTGCAGCAAAGCGTCGCCCGTAACCCAATTCAACCCCGTGCAAATCCAGGGCAATGCCACCATACTTGAGGTCTTTGGCGAGCTGCTTGGTTACCTTCATTAGTCCATGACGAGCTGATCGGCGACGGAGCAGAACTTCTAAGGCCTGGACATCGTAGAGCTCTTGACCGAGATTACTAATCACTGGAATAAGGGTAGTGTCGGCCGGTACCACACTATATACGCTTTGTGGCATATCACCTACCACATCCCCTGCAGCAGTTAGCCCATAATGGTAAAAGAGTAAGCCCTCCACTTTCTGATACGAATCGTGATGGGGCGATGTAGGTGGACTCCCAGATAAGCTACCTACCATACCACCCCAGAGTGCAAGGCGATGCAATATTAAATGGCTATCCCCCTTAATCCTTTCTTTGCCCATCAAAGCGGGATTCCAAAGCTTGAGCATCTCTACGGGAACACTGTGTTCTTGGGCTATATCTGTTAGCAAGGTGTCGTTTCCCACAAAATGGGAGTAACGCCGGTTTACCACCTCTTCATCTTGTAGCAACTCAAACACCTCGGGCCCAGCGATCCCATCAGGCTTAAGGCCAAACTCTCTTTGAAGAGAGCATACACAGTCTTCTGTAAGATAACCATATAGCCCATCGATGGCACCCACATCGTACCCAAGTGATTGCAGGCGCTCCTGCAGCCAGATTACAGGTTGGCCCTGGGCACCTAGACTAAGAATAGTATTTGACTTTGGCTGCCAACCCCGCCGAGCCATCCACTAGGCCCCCCTTTGTTACCATATCTATATGCCTAACTTGGCGTCTAATAGAAGTCTCCAAAAGCAAAACCCCAGGTAATCCAAGGATCACCTGGGGTTGATATTGATGATAGACACCACCAGAACCTCTAAGCGCAAGGAGAGTACTAGAGTGCTGCCCCCACCTGCTTGTCACCGATGGTAACTTCCACTGTCTCTGTCAGTACATCGGCATAGGTGTATGAAAGTCTGCGTATGGCACTAGGTTTGTCCAACTTCACTACGAATAACTTGGGATAGGTTTGCTCCAGCACTCCTTCAGCCTCAATCACTTTACGCCTGCCTCGATTGGCCCGTAATCTTACCTTCTGGCCGACATTTGCTTCCAGATCCCTTCTTATGGTGTCCAAGTTGTTGGCACTCTGTGCTGGCATCCGGCATCACCTTCCCTTCATATTGTCATGAAGATTATACCACGCCATGGGAAATACGTCAAATAACTTTGTATTATATCAGCGAGGTTCTCTCCTTGTCAAGCAGCTATAAAACGATTCGCAACAAGAATTTTACATTTGTGGCGGATTTTCTTCGATATATTCCCTTACCCCCCGAAATATGCCTAAAGCCGCCCTTTCTCGCATCCAAGGGCTAGCAACTACAGCACTGTCCTCCTGACCGGTGATAAAACCTACCTTGATCAATACAGGCGTTGCGGCAATGTAGCGCAATAAACAAAAGGCTGCTTCTCTTACACCGCGGTTAATCGTACCCAATTCCTCTAGCACATGGGTTTGAATGTATTGGGCTAAGTGCCGCGCCCCCCAATTGCCATACCAATAGGTCTCAGTGCCATTGAGTTGCCCGTCAAGGAAGCTATTATGATGGACACTGACAAACAAATCCGGTTGTAGATCATTGACCTTGGCAAGCCTCTGGGATAAAGTTGCCTGTTCTCCACTTTGCCGGGTATACTCGATAAGGGCACCACTAAGCTGTAGTACGTCTGCCAAGCGCTTAACAATATCCCAGTTAAGTTCCGACTCCACAAGGTTTCCCCTCGTTGCCCCAGTGTCCACTCCGCCGTGGCCAGCATCCAAGACAATGCGTTTACCCCGCAAAGCAGGCTCTTCCCGGGTTAAAATCAAAGTATTAATGTCTGGCAGGTAGGCCCAATCCAAATCCAAATAACGGCAAAGTAAAGAGACGGGGACCATGATCTCATCATCATTGGGTTCAAAGGCAGGCCGCCTGGGGTAAAACTCCCAATTGGTATGGGCACCTAGTTTCTCCACCATATCTAGAGGTAACATCACAACCTCGTTTTTTATTTCTAACCTAGTGACACCTTGCCAGACCCGCCCATTGATTACGATTCTTCCATCTGGCATTTCCCATCCCCCCAAGCGACGAATCTGCCATCCGGCAACAGATGAACGCCATGGCACTACCGTGGCACATTCACATGAGCAAAAACGCCCGTCCCCAAGGCAGGACGCGCCATATAGTGCCTAGATATTAGTAGTCTATGACTAGGATAAGAAGATGTGCCCATTTGCCAGAAGGGAAGGATAAACTAGCTAGGCCAAGATAACCGATGGGGATATGGGGATGTCCTACTTGGTAAATTTGTCTGCTACTTTGGAAGCTCCGAAGGAATCTGGTTTGATGCGGGCATCAAAACCACTACCAATCACCATCCCAGTTACTTCCCGAATTAGTTCCTTTGTCCGACCATTAACCCCTACATCCAAGTGAATCTCGACATTCAGATCAGCGTGACCATTTTCGGCTAACCGCTCTGCCACCCAACTAGCCAAAGCGAGACTGCGGGAAGTTTCGTAGAAGATTCTTTGGCGTAGTGATTTTCCCATGAACTCCCATTCCCGGGTATAATAGTAACGAGCTCCCTTGCCTATGCGGTGGACAATTATAGCCGTTACAAAACACGTATTGTCTTGGCTATACTGAGAATCAGTGCCGATAATGACCTTGTATTCAGCATCAGGATACTCTTGAACATATCCCATCATGTCGTCGAAGACTTCATCAAAGGAAAGTCTCCCCTTAGAAGGACTTATAAAATCATCCATTTGCTCACCTCATCCTCTAGCTATATCAATAGCGTATATCAAAATACGCAGCATTTCACGCTTACAATTATACAGTAGAGTAGTAATCTGACAACTTGTTGGTGAGAACCACGAAGTCCTCCATCGTTAACGTTTCTGCCCGCCGCTGGGGATCGATCCCGCATTCTAGTAAAATCTTCCGCCAAGTACTCTTGGCAATGGTACCCCCTAAAGGAGTGGCTGCTAGTGAGTTAATCAGGGTTTTCCGCCTTTGAGCAAAACCCGCCTTGATTACTTGCCATAGCAAAGCTGAATCAACCACCTCCACTTTACTTCGACCCATGGTGAATTTCACTATAGCTGAGTCAACTGCCGGTTGGGGCATGAACACTGTGGGAGGCACAATCTGACAGATCTCCACATTACTATAATAGCTTGCTAAAACTGTAATTGTCCCATAGGCTTTAGTAGCTGGCTTCGCCACTAATCTTTCCGCTACCTCCCGCTGCATCATCACTACCAGACTCTCCCATGGCAACTCAGCTGTAAGTAGATTAACCAAAAGGGGAGAAGTAATATAATAAGGCAGATTGGCTACCACTTTAGCTTGGGTCAATTCGTAATCTTGCCACAGACCTCTCCAATCCAGCGCCAAGGCGTCTAGGGTTAGTAACTCTATATTATCGTAATGGGTCATAGTTTCATGGAGAATAGGGTGCAGGCGGGTATCTATCTCTATGGTTAGAACCCTTTTGGCACAACTCGCCAGGGCACGGGTCAAAGTTCCTATGCCTGCTCCGATTTCCACGATGGTATCATCGGCCCTTACGTCTGCTGTCCGAATAATGCTGCGCAAAACATTGCCATCTACAAGGAAATTCTGTCCTAAAGATCGCCGGAAAGTAAATCCGTATGTTTCAATTAACTCCCGCACTGCCCTAGGGCTAGCCAAGGATGCATCTACCACATGCTCATCAATGTGCAAACTGCCACCGCTTTCTAGAAAAACGGGCAGGAACCACCTGCCCATCCGAATCCCGCCTAACTAGTCGAGAATATACACTTTCACCTTCCGCCGCCCATATTGAATAGCTTCTTGGTAAGTTTCAAAACAAAGATCAATGCGCTTACCTTTAATGGCCCCACCCACATCGGCGGCTAGCGCATGGCCATATCCTGGAACGTAAAGCCGAGAACCCAGGGGAATAACTTTCGGATCTACCGCGGCCACCCCAAAACCTGCCTTAACTCCGGTGGCTGTGTAACCATCAGCCCATTTGCCTGTACTCTCAGGGCCCGGATAGTAGGCTGTAGCTGTCATCTCGTGAAGATCTCGATAGCGAATGGCACCCCCTGATACGTTCAAGGTCTTCCACACTTCCCTAGTGCCTAGACCTATGATCTCGTCCTTAGCCTCCTGGATGACTATGGAGTCTACCAAGCTACGGTGGACCTCTTGGTCGTTTTCGTATGTGACTTCAAAGATATCTTGCACAATACCTGGTTGACCCTTACGAACGATCTTCGTCTTGCCCTTTTCTAGGGTGGGTTCTGCCCATTGCTTACTGCCATGGGCAACCTCCCTCTCCACCGCAACTCGTTCCTTACTTACCCTTGTGATATGGATATTCGTTACCGAATCGCCATCAAGCCATTCTTCGAGGTCCGGTTCCACCCGGTCCCATTCCCCCAAAGCGATATCCTGCTTAGCCAAAAGCTCAGCTACAGTCCCTCCGATGAACTTAGTAGCAACTACTTCATCGTCTACTCGTATCGTAACTGGAAAGCTTCTTTGGACGCGGATTTCCATACCTTTGACTAGTTTTTGGCCAAGGGCAGGCTCCACCACATCCCCTTCCTGTAATACAATACCTGCATCTAATAAGACATCATCAACCCTAGTTTTCCAGGTGGTGATCGGTTGGTGATCGTGGTCTACCACTAGAGTAACTGTCTTGATTAGGGTGAACCAGACACCCAAGCTAAGAAACACGGCCAGTAAGAGACCACTGACGAGCAGTTGGCGCCTTTGCAATCTGGCAACTAGTCTTGACCCCATAGCGTCAACCTCCAAGCCTACCTCCGGGTAATTTATATGTGTTTGTCTCATGTTTGTTGCCTAGATCCTGTATGCTACGAAACCGCCCCAATATCTCCCTTAGTTCATCCACGCTATACATGTCTAGGTTGTCAATCACTTCTACAATTTGCTGGTATTCCTTTTCCGATAGTAGCCCCTGATCCACCAGTTTATCGTAGGCCGCAACAAATCGGATCTTGATCCGCTCTAGTTCTTCGAATAGTTCCATCATAGCACCCCACACATCACAACCACTTCCAGGGCCGACTATAAACTCATTTAAGATCCATCCCAGGTGGCCTCTTCCACGAAACGAGTGTATTCCTTCTGGTACTTGAGTTTTACTTTGCCCGTGGGCCCTTTACGTTGCTTGGCGAAGATGATCTCCGTCTCACCTGTCAAGCCCTTTTCTGCGGCTTGTTCGGGATAGTAATAGTCTTCTCTATATAAAAACATAATCACGTCGGCAAATTCTTCAATATTACCACTATCTCGCAGATCAGACATAAGTGGCCGTTTATCATCCCTGCTCTCAACCCCCCGGTTTAGCTGAGAAAGTAGGATCAGAGGCAAATCCAACTCACCGGCCAGATCACGCAACTCCCTTACCATATCTCCCACTACTAAAGCCCAGTTTTTTCTGCTTTCCGGTGGGGGCTTAATCAACTGCAGGTAATCTACGATAATCAGACCGAGATCTGGTTGTTCCGTCTTAGCCTTTCGAGCCTTAGCCCGTATTTCCGCTACCGTCAGTCCCCGCTTGTCCACCACTTGTATGGGGAGCTTATAAAGATCATTAAATACCGACTGGGTAGCAGCAAACTGAGCATCGGTCATACGGGTAGAATAATCAAAAGAAGTTACCTCTTCAGGACCTTTGCCCTTAAATCGGAATAACTCGCTAAGTACTAGACGATCCCCGATCTGCTCGTCATCCATTTCTAAACTAAAGATCAATACGGGAATACCCCGTTTGCCCACATTGGAGGCGAAATTGAGAGCCAATGATGTCTTCCCCATGCTTGGACGGGCGGCAAGAATAATCAAGTCTTTGTTCTTGAAACCAGTCGTAAAAGAATCGATTGATGGGTAACGCACAGACAATCCATGGGAAGTCTTGCCTTCCCGTCGTTGTAACAGATTCATGTAGCATTTGTTGAGGATCTCCAGAAGATCCTTCGCGTCATCCTCAGGGCTAGCCACAGCATTGGTAGCAGCAAACATGAGCTCCTGTGCCTTAGCTTGATAGGACTCAATACTATCTTCTTGCTCTAGCAAGATCATTTGCTCAATCTGCTGAGCCGCCTGGAGGATCTGACGTTTGGCGTTCTTCCCAACAAGAACCTCTATGCTGGGCTCTAACTCCGCTTGGCTAGCAAAGGATTCGGTGATGGCCACTAATACTTCCTCTAGGGCGTCAATTTGCTGCTCTTTGCGAAGCTTCCCATATACCTGGGTATAGGAGATCCTTCCCTTAGCATGGTAGAGCTCCAGAATAGCCTGATAGATCATGCGATGGATGCGGTCGTAAAAATGATGTACCTGTAGCTTGTCCACCGCCAGATCAATCTTGCCGGGGTATTTGATCAGAATTCCCAGCACTCGGCGTTCAGCATCAAGATCAGCAGGAATAAATGGGATGCGGCTATCTTGAGTCTCCCATTCCCTAGCTGTTATACTCATCGGGGTAAAGCTCCTTCCACTTGCGCACTAGTTCACTGTCGACTTCCGTATAGGCTCCGGCATTGGGCAGGCCCTCATAGCTTTTGGCAGGGGTCTTGTCCTCCCCTGTAATCTCAGGATACTTCTTGACGGCTTCAGCATAAGTACGCACACCATCGTTATACCAGTTGCGTAGCACACCTACTAGATAAGGGATCCGAGGGTTCTCCGCCTGCCGGGCGGTCACATCAATGGCCGCGGCCACAACCTCTGCAGTCATACCCGACTCTTCCACCCAATACCGCAATATGTCCCGCTGTTTTGGGCCCATGAGCCCGATGCGCTTATGATACAAATCAAGGACTGCCTGTAGATCGGCCTCAGGTGAAGAAAAAACTTCCTTGTTGAGTGCGATGTTGGCATCACTGTTGGTGGTAACTACCGACGCCGGTGATGTGGGAGTTTCATCTTTGGCTGAAGCAACCGGCACTGTTTCCACGGCAGTATCTAGTGTGAAGTCCATTTCGGCAAATGCTTGCTGCACAGGCTCTGCCGCCAGCTTGGGAGCAAAGTGTAAGGCAAACTGCTCCTCCGATAGAGGTAAACACAGTCTAATAACTCTCTCGTGCATCTCCACAAGCTCATATTCCTCTAATTTATGCAGAGCCAGGGTGATGGCATCCGGGGGAAATCCTGTTTGTATCTGGAGCTCATCCACTAAGGCATCTAAGTCCGGTGCCTCACTCTGTTCCTTCCAACATTGCAGATGTAGCCACACCAATACTGCCTGACTTCCAATTACTCTATGATAAACAGTAAATAATTCCCGGGGTACACTAATTACCCACCGGGGGTTTTCCACCCGCCAAGCCCTAATATTCTCCTTTGCCATCGGCATCCCCCCCAAGCCCAGGCAATACGGGTGTCAGCTACACGATTATACCCAAATGAGCCTCTGGGATGACCCAAAGGCCCTCGGTTTCACACCTTCAATACTTCTCCTCACAGGTTTGGATTCCTGCTTTCTAGCAGGCTAACCAGTTGCTCCCATTTTTCATAAAGCTCCTCCAATTCCCGGTCAGCCTCTTCCCGCAATAGACTGATCTCCCTCATGGCAGCTCCATCAACATAAATCTCAGGGTCAGCCATCTGCTGCAAGAGAGCCTCCTGCTCCTCCTCTAGCTGCAAGATTAAGGTCTCCAAATCCTGTAGCTCTTGCTTGCAATGACCTGCCCCACTTTCCCCAAGGGACTTACCCTGGGGTCTGGAACTCCGACGACTAGAAGTGGAGGTCTTGGCTACCTGGGCTGCAACTTGCCTTTGAGCTTCTTTTTGCTCCCGAAACTCACTATATGTTCCTTGGAAAACATCATAGGAACCGGGCTCCAGAATCAGTAACGATGTTACAAGCCTGTCTAAAAGGTAACGATCATGGGTTACCAGGATGATTGTCCCGGAGAAATCGGCTAAGGCTTGCTCTAAAACTTCTCGACTTACGACATCGAGATGGTTGGTAGGCTCATCAAGTAGCAGAACGTTAGGGGTGGCCAAAAGCAGTTTGGCCAATGCAACCCGACAGCGCTCTCCCCCACTTAGAGTGCCAATTCGCTCAAATACCTGATCACCGGCAAATAGAAAACCAGCCAAAAAACTCCGCATCTCCCCCACAGGCAAGTTGCGCACATCAAGCATCTCATCGAGAATAGTGTTATCATCTTCTAGTTCATCAAGTCCCTGGCGAAAATATCCAAGCCGGGCCCCATCACCCCACCCAAAGGAACCTCCTAACTCGGTTTCTTCACCGGCGATCACCTTCAAGAGGGTGCTTTTACCCACACCATTGGGACCAATGATACCCCATCGCTCACCCCGAGAAACTGACAAATCAAGTCCCTCTACAAGTGTCTTATCTTCATACCCTATGGACAATTGCTCCACTTGCAGCACTTGCTTAACGGTATGTGCATCATACGAAAAATTTAGGCGCATGGGTCTAGTCACCCGTGGTCGGGATACAGGCACAAGTTTATTCAGACGTTTTTCTCGGCTCTGAGCTTGCTTTGCCCTATTACCCGCCCGATAGCGGGCGATATAATCTTCAAGTTTTCGAGCTTCCTCAAGTACTGCCTCATAATCCCTCTGCTGGCGGGCCACCCTTTCCCGACGCAACTCCTGAAACTGACTGAAATTGCCTGGGTACTGGTGCAGACGGCAGTTATCCAATTCCCAAATCCTCGTGCAAACTACATCAAGAAAATACCGATCATGGGAAACCACGACAACAGCTTGCTGCAAGGATTTTAAATAACCTTCTAGCCATTCCGTTGCCTGCATGTCCAAATGATTCGTAGGCTCATCTAAAAGCAGAAGCTCTGATTCTGCTAAGAGTATGCGGGCAAGCTCAGCCCTCACCTGTTCCCCCCCACTAAACTCGGCAAGGGAGCGATCTAGATCATCACTCGTAAATCCTAGCCCGTAAATCACCTGTTTCATCTTGACATCATACGAGTAGCCACCAGCATGATGAAATTCATTCTGAACGCGACTATAGCGACGCATGATGTC
>JAAZMF010000047.1 GCA_012798955.1 Bacillota bacterium
CAGGACGATAGACTGACATTCCACGTACGCACTCTGCTTCCAGGGCAGGTAGATGCCATTGCCAGTGCCTTAGATATGGTGCTTGGGGGAGAAGTTCGATGAAACATGTGATCATAGGAACCGCAGGACACGTAGATCACGGTAAAACAGCTTTGGTTAGAGCTCTCACGGGGATAGATACAGATCGACTAAGGGAGGAGAAAAATAGAGGTCTCACCATTGAATTAGGGTTTGCCCCCTTTGTGATGCCGCAAGGTCACTTAGCATCAATCGTAGATGTTCCTGGCCATGAGCGATTTATCAAGACTATGGTGGCCGGCATTATGGGAATTGAGCTAGTGCTCTTAGTCATAGCTGCCGATGAGGGGATCATGCCCCAAACAAGAGAGCATCTGGATATAATAGACTTGCTTGGTGTTAAGCAAGGTGTAGTCGCACTGACGAAAAAGGACCTAGTGGATGACGAATGGCTAGATATGGTGGCGGAGGAGGTGCGGGACGCTTTAGTACCCACCACTTTGGCTACTGCTCCCTTGGTATGTGTATCGGCCAAGACTGGAGAGGGAATCGGTGAACTCATGGAAGCTATCACAAAGGAGGCCACTAAAGCTGGCTTAGGAGTGGATAGTGGTGTGTTTCGCTTGCCCGTTGACCGGGTGTTTGTGATGGAAGGCCATGGTACAGTAGTTACCGGTACCGTGTATGGCGGCACTATTCGTCTGGGAGAGCAAGTTGCTGTGCTTCCGGAAGGGCACATTGCACGGGTACGGAATATTCAGGTTCACGGTGATAAACAGAATATAGCTAGTGCCGGTCAAAGATGCGCCTTGAACCTAGCTGGCATTACCAGTGATATGATTAAGCGGGGAGATACTATTGCCCACCCCGGGACATTAGGAGCGACAGAGCGACTTGATGCCGTACTCTCTACTATCGCCAATGCACCAGTGATCACCCATGGTCAGAGGGTGAGGCTACATCTTGGAACTGTTGAGATGATGTCTAGAGTTAGGATCATCGGTCCAGACGACATCTTGCCTGGTACTGAAGGCTATGTGCAGCTTTATCTAGAGGAACCTGTGGTAGCCCAGAGAGGGGATCGGTACATAATTCGCTCCTACTCCCCGGCCACGACCATCGGTGGTGGGCAGATCCTATTGTCCAATGCACCTAGACGCCGACGCCATGGTTTAGGGGATTACCGGGAAATGCAGGTAGGGGCTCTTGGTTCACCGAAGGAGATTCTGCAAATCATGTTAAAACGCCAACGGCGTATTCTGCCCCGGGGGTCTGATCATATTGCCCCTTTGTCCCCGGAGCAATTGGCTCGGATGACAGATTTGTCTCTCCCCTTAGTCAAGGAAGCTTTACAGGAACTTGATGGGCTCAATGTGTCGGGTAAATATCTTGCCCGGGATGACTACAGGGCGGCAAGCGAGGCGATTGGCAAGCTTTTGGTGGAGCAGCAGATACAGCATCCCTTCCGACTAGGGATCCACCGTGAGGAGTTAAAAAGCACTTTATTCCCCCATTGGGAACGAAAAGATTTCGTCACTTTGCTTGATCTATTGGCAAGGGAGCATATTATCTTTATGGAGGACTCTTGGGTGGGTGAGCCCCGGCACTATCAAGTACTCATGGGAGAAGATCACCCTGTCATATCAAAATTGGAGGAGGTTATGTTCAATCGGGGATTGGAGGTGCAATCAGGGGAGGAGATTGCCGCGCTTCTGTCCCTATCTGTGGCCGATACCCAGGATGCAATGGAGCTTCTTGGTAATATGAACAAGGTTGTCCAGATAGCCCCTGGCATTGTCCTACATGCCCATTATTTTAGGAAAATGTTGACAATGCTTGAAGGCCATCTTGTCAGTGGAGGCTCAATTACCGTGGGCGAGTTTAGGGACATGTTCCAGATCAACCGCAAGCTGGCGATAGCTTTGCTGGAGTACCTAGATGCCCAAAACTATACTAGGAGGCAGGGGCAGGGGCGGGTGGCTGGACCGAAATTACGAACTTTGTTTACAAAAGATGAAAGAGACGCTCAGTAGCGAATGGCAGGATTTCTCCGTGGACAAGCGAAACAGGAAATTGCACGGAAAGCAACTTACTACATGGGGATGTGGATACTATGGCCATGGAAGGTGCAACCCGGCTAATCGCGGACACTCGGACGAATCTTGTTTGTCGACGGGGTGAAGCAAAACAGCTAAATGTTGTCTTCGGTTTTGATGCATTCATTGATCAGATTGCCGACATGGTGGACAAGCGCCAGGACTTTCAAAACTATGAGAAGCTCAGTACCATCCAAGCATTTGGTGAAAAGGTCAGTGGCGCCGCAGGTCTAAGTACCAGTATTGAATATGTGCCCCGTTATGTAAAGACAGGTGGGAGCGCAGTAACTACTGGCTTAGCTATGGCCAAGGCAGGCTGTATGGTTACTTACATTGGGTGCATTGGATACCCTGAAGTGAATCCTGTCTTCGAGGAATTTGCCCAAGCTATGACAGGATTTTACACCGTGGGCAACCCGGGGCAGACCATCGCCGCGGAGTTTCAAGATGGCAAGATCATGCTATGCAACACATCGCCCCTACAGGAAATTACCTGGGAGCGCATTGTGGCGGCGGTTGGGCAGGATACGCTTAAGGACCTAGTGCAGTCAGCGGATCTAGTGGCCACGATTAACTGGACCATGATCCCTCAGATGAATGACATCTGGGAGCACATGCAAAGGGAATTGCTGGCAGGAACAAGCCCTAAAAATCCCAAGCCCATATTTTTCATGGATCCAACTGATCCTGAGAAACGAACCCCTGCAGATTGGCGGGAGGCCATGGCGATATATAGTCGCTTTTCCTCCCACTATCGTACAATATTGAGTATCAATCGTAAGGAGGCAACGGAGGTGGCCCGGGCCTATGGGATTACACTTTCTAGGCCGTTGGCAGAGGCGGAGCTTAGGGAGATTACCGAAGCGGTGGCGGCCAAGCTTGGATTATGGGGCCTTGTGATTCACCCTGTGGATGGGGCCAGCGCCATGATTGATGGGAATTATTACTATAGCCCAGGTCCCTATACATCCCGGCCTTTGCTGACTACTGGTGCAGGGGATAATTTTAATGGGGGCTTTTGCCTTGGATTGCTTTTGGGGCTGACGCCAACGGAGGCCTTAGCTCTAGGGAATGCCACTTCCGGGTATTATGTGAGGAAGGCGCAAAGTCCCAACTTCGATGAGTTGGTGGACTTTCTTGCTCTTTGGGAAATGAATTTGGGGACGGAATTCGCGTAAGCAATTGGTGCAATAGTGCGGGGGTAGAGTAACTTGTCAACGGTGATGCTTTTTGGTCTTTTTGGTGGTCTTGGACTATTTCTCTATGGTATGCAGCAGATGGGAGACGGCCTGCAGAAGATCGCCGGTAATAAAATGCGCCGGCTATTAGAAGTGCTAACTAGCAATCGGCTTTTGGGAGTAATTTTAGGGGCAGCTGTAACAGCCATCATCCAAAGCAGTAGTGCCACAACTGTGATGGTTGTGGGGTTTGTCAACGCAGGACTTATGACCCTGAATCAGGCCATCGGTGTGATAATGGGGGCAAATATTGGTACCACTATAACAGCTCAGCTCATTGCTTTTGATATAGGAGCTTATGCTTTGGTTTTCGTGGCCTTGGGCGTTCTGCCCTTTGTATTTGGGAAGCGGAAGCGCTGGCGTTATGTGGGACAAGTATTGGTGGGGTTTGGTATTTTGTTTCTAGGAATGGAGACCATGAAAAGCGCCATGGCCCCATTAAGCCAAACAAAGGCTTTTACAGATCTAACCCTAGCACTTTCGCAAAATCATCTCTATGGTTTGATCTTGGGGGCGGCGATGACAGCTATTGTGCAAAGTAGCTCTGCTGCCATCGGTATCTTGCAGAGTCTGTCTTTGGATGGCCGTATCACCATTGCAATGGCTTTGCCCATTCTTTTTGGTACCAATATAGGCACTACTGTTACGGCATTACTATCTAGTATAGGAACTTCGGTAACGGCTAGGCGGGCCGCGTTGTCCCATCTTTGCTTCAATGTAATTGGCACGGTGCTA
>JAAZMF010000048.1 GCA_012798955.1 Bacillota bacterium
GCCGTTGCCCATCATTTTTCCAAGCGCAGGCAATGCCACATATTGCAGAGAGGAGCAATGCCATGGCCCGCATCTCACCATCTTTGGAGGACTACCTGGAAGCTATCTATCGAGTAATCGATGAAGATGGAGCCCGTACCACCGATATCGCTACACATCTAGGAGTATCAAAGGCTAGTGTTAACCAAGCCGTGGGACTCTTGGCGGAGCGAGGGCTTATTAGCCAAGAGAGGTATGGACCCATCTATCTTACGACTAGTGGCGAAGATAAAGCCCAGGCCATCTACCGTCGCCACCAGATCATCAAGGAGTTCCTCATCGCCATACTCGGTGTTGATGGAGATACTGCGGAGCAGGATGCCTGCAACATAGAGCACGTGATTAGCAAGAAAACCATGAATCGCCTCGTGGAGTTTATGGAAAAGGAGATGAAATAATGCATGATAAAGGCCAGCTTATGCCACTAAACGCCCTGGAAATCGCCACACATGGTTCCATTGTTGCCCTAACAGGCCATGGGTCTTCTAGACAAAGACTGATGGACATGGGATTAACGCCTGGGGCCCGGATCGCGGTGGAAGGCACCGCCCCTTTAGGAGATCCCATCATCGTCTGGGTAAGGGGTAGTCGTTTAGCCCTAAGGCATCAAGAGGCCGCCCAGATTTTGGTAGTTCCCTGTCCAGGGCCTTGTCCAGGCCATGGTCCACACTATGAGGGGACTTGGACCGAGAGGCCACCCTCTCGACCGCGACCTGGACATAGATGGCGACATGGCCGCCATGCAAAGGGCCTAGGCGGAACAAAAGGGCCTAGGGGCCGGGGGCGGACCAAGTAATCGGTGTGCTAATCTTTTTTTGGCCCAAGAGTTAGGCTTGACTAACCTTTAGGAGCAGATCAGCTCTAGATCAAAGGAGGGAAATACGTGCTTCATGCTACTTTGGAAGCTACACCCGTCATCGCCCTTGCCGGCAACCCCAATTCAGGAAAAACAGCCTTGTTTAACGCTATCACCGGTTCAAGGCAGCATGTAGGAAACTGGCCCGGAGTTACCGTAGAGAAAAAGGAAGGTACCACATCGATAGACGGCAATCTCGCAACCATAATAGATTTGCCGGGGACCTATGCCTTTAGTTCAAGGGCGCTAGACGAGACCATAGCCCGAGATTTCATAGTCAATGAACAACCGGATCTAGTGATTAATGTCGTCGACTCCACAAACCTCGAGCGAAACCTGTACCTAACTCTGCAACTGCTAGAAATGGAAGTACCCATAATTGTGGCACTGAATATGTTTGATGAAGCCGAATCCCTGAATCTGCAAATCGATGTGGCCAAACTGTCGCAAAGTCTAGGGGTTCCAGTGATTCCCACAGTGGCGCCGCAAAAGTCTGGAATCAATGAACTACTATCTGAAGCATTAAGGACAATCTCATCCAAAATATCCAGTGACTCCCGTGTGAGTGAAAGTCTTCGCCAACCTGAAAAACGCGCCCATGTCGTAGACTATGGCCCTACATTGGAGGCTCGGATTAGTTCGTTAGAAAAGGATCTAGAAAAAGAAGCTCTCAAAGACGCTAGCCTAAATGAATGGCATCTACCATTACCCCGCCGTTATCAGGCGCTAAAGCTTCTGGAGGCGGAGCCAGAAGCTTTAGATGTGATTGCCAAGGCCCGCTATGATCGAGCAGCCGACATAGCCCAAGTTGTCATAGGTCAGGATATGGATGCGGCCAGCATAACACCTTCCCAGGCCATTGACAAAATCGTCCTTAACCCTTGGCTGGCGTACCCTATCTTTCTAGGCGTCATATGGATGATGTTTAAGCTCACATTTACCCTAAGTGAACCCATCGCCGACCTGTTTTTGGACTTTTTTGATCTAGTCGGCGAGCAAGTAGCTAGCCTTCTGACACGGATTGGCACTCCCACCATGCTCAACGATTTTATCGTGGATGGCGTCATCGCCGGGGTAGGCGCTGTACTAGAATTCGCACCCCCGATTTTTATGTTGTTTATGGTAATTGCCCTTTTGGAAGATGTAGGATACATGGCTAGAGCAGCCTTTTTATCTGATCGGCTCATGCGGGCAGTAGGGCTCCACGGAAAAGCATTTATTCCTATGATCTTGGGTTTTGGGTGTAATGTTACTGGTATCTTAGCCACCCGCAGTCTAGATAGCCCCCGAGATAGGCTGATCTCCATCATGATCAACCCTCTCATCTCCTGTGCAGGACGCTTGCCTGTATATGTACTATTTGCCACAGCTTTCTTTGGAGAAAGGCGAGGTTTAGTAGTGTTTTCTCTTTATGTTCTAGGTGTGGTGCTAGCTGCGCTGGCAGCCAAGGTACTAAGTTTTTTCGTAGAGCCAGATGCATCCTCCACCTTTGTCATGGAGCTCCCTCCATATAGATTGCCACGACCTGGGGCGGTTCTCACTCAAACTTGGGAAAGAGGCAAGGAATTTCTCCATAAAGCCGGTACGATCATACTTTTGGCAGTGGCGGTTATTTGGCTTCTGGCCAATTTGCCCCCGGGCACTGGCCCTGGAAATCCTAATTCCTATATTGGTAGAATTGGAGCCGCTTTAGCCCCCGTGTTTCGACCGGCAGGCTTTGATGCCTGGGAAGCTGTGGTAGCCCTGATCTTTGGTGTTGTTGCAAAAGAGCTGATCATCGGTACGTTAGGTGTGCTTTATGGTGCCGGCGAGGCCGGATTGATCCAAGCCATTCAGGGAGCATGGACACCTTTATCGGCATACGCCTTCCTGGTCATGTCTCTTGTATATATCCCGTGTGTTGCCACAATAGTATCCATCAGACGGGAGACCAACTCATGGAAATGGACAGCCGTAGCCGTCACATATACCTCTGTATTAGGCTGGGGCCTTGCAGTTGTCGTGTACCAAGTAGGAAGTTTGCTGGGGTTTTAGGATGACACATGCACACATGCGGGGCCGATTGATCACCGCCCCGCATTTTTCGGATCCCACTGTTTATCCGTCAACCCCCGATCTTGGCCCATACATATAACACATTACGCTAAACGGCCTCTTCGTAAGCCCCAACAAATTGGCTGTTATAGAGCTCATAATAGAAGCCTTCTGCCGCCATTAATCCGTCATGATCACCCTGTTCTACAATACGGCCATTATCCATTACAAGGATAATATCGGCATTGCGGATAGTGGACAACCTGTGGGCTATGACAAAGCTGGTGCGGTCTTTCATCAGCTTGGACATGGCTTCTTGGATTAACACCTCGGAACGGGTATCTACTGAGCTTGTTGCCTCGTCTAGGATAAGGATTTGGGGATCAGCTAGAAAAGCTCGGGCAATAGTCAACAACTGTCTCTGTCCTTGAGATATGTTGAAAGCCGCATCACTAAGCTGTGTGTCATATCCCTCCGGTAAAGTGCTAACAAAGTGGTGCACATGGGCCGCCCGGGCGGCTGCCATAATCTGCTGCTCGGTGGCATCTTCCCGTCCATAGGCAATATTCTCCCAAATGGTACCATGAAACAGCCAAGTGTCCTGAAGTACCATACCAAAGAGATTGCGTAGGTTGTCTCGGGTCAAGTCCCGAATATCTATGCCATCGATCGCGATCTTGCCATGATCAATCTCATAGAATCGCATAAGCAAGTTGACAACTGTTGTCTTCCCCGCACCTGTCGGCCCAACAATAGCTACGGTCTGCCCTGGTTCTACCTGAAGATTCATATCTTCGATGAGGGGTATATCTGCTCTATATCTGAAGGAAACGTGCTCAAAGATAACACGGCCCTGGACCTCATCTAAGACAAGAGGATGCTCAGTGTCAGGTTGCTCTTCTTCCTCATCTAAGAGCTCAAAGACCCGCTCTGCCGAAGCCACAGTCGACTGTAAGACATTCATGATGCTAGCAGTCTGCACAATAGGCTGAGTAAACTGCCTAGCGTACTGAATAAAAGCCTGCACATCCCCTAAGGAGAGACTACCACTCGCCACCTTAATCCCGCCAATTACACACACCATCACATAGTTGAGGTTATTTATGAAGTGCATGGCCGGGCGAATTGTCCCTGATATGAACTGAGCCATGAAGCTCGCCTGGAAGAGTCGTTCATTTTCGGCATCAAACGTAGCCATAGCCTCCTCCTGGCGGTTGAAAACCTTCACTATGTGATGCCCAGTGTACATTTCCTCGATGTAGCCGTTGAGAGCGCCTGTACTATCCCATTGGGCCACGAACTGCTTTTGTGATCGCTTAGCAATAGACATGGTGACTATCGCGCTAAGGGGTAATGTCACCAGAGCTATAGCTGCTAATAGCGGGCTAATGACGAACATCATGACCAACACACCAAGTACTGTAAAAACCGCTGTAATCAACTGCGTCAGACTTTGCTGTAACGTGCCTGCAATATTATCTATGTCGTTGGTCACTCTACTGAGAATCTCTCCCCGGGTGTTATCATCGTAGTATTTCAGCGGTAACCTGGAAAGCTTTGCATCAGCTTCTTTACGTAGCCCATACACTGTCCTTTGGGAGATGAACCCCATGATATAGTGTTGCAGCCAACCAAACAAGGCGTTGACCACATATATAGCTATTAGCAAAAGCAATATCCGACCGATGGCAGAAAAATCCACGCCTGCACCGGGCACAATTGTCATACCGGAGAGCATGTCTGCCATCTGACCTTTCCCACTATCCCTCAACATATCTATAACCTGTTCCTGGCTAACCCCCGGGGAAAACTGTTTTCCCATTGCACCCTCAAAGAGAAGATTTGTCGCCTGACCAAGGAGCTTAGGTCCCGCTAAGCCAAGACCCACACTGGCTATGGCTAGGAGCATTACTACTGCTAGCTGAATCTGATAGGGTCTTAGGTAGCCTCCAAGCCTTCTTAAAGAGCCCCGAAAATCCTTAGCTTTCTCCCCCGGCATCATGGCACCATGGGGTCCATGACCCCGACCAGACTGACGCCGCGGCACAGACTTATTTCGGTTAGTCAAGCCACTTCCTCCCCTCGAAGCTGTGAGAATACAATCTCCCGATATACATCGCACCACTCCATAAGTTCATCGTGTTTTCCAATGCCCTCTATACGCCCTTCATCTAGCACAATAATCCGATGGGCGTGCATAATAGTGGTAACCCTTTGAGCCACAATGAACACCATCGCGTCATCCACTTCATCTGCTAGGGCCGCTCTTAACGCGGCATCGGTCTTGAAATCTAGGGCAGAAAAACTGTCATCAAAGATATATATATCAGGTCGCCTTAGTAGAGCCCGGGCAATAGCCAACCGTTGCTTTTGCCCACCGGATAGATTTGCCCCGCCTTGAGCAACGGGAGCATCTAACTGCCCGGACATTTCCCTGACAAAGCTTGCGGCTTGGGCTATCGCCAATGCATGCCAAAGCTCTTCATCGGTGGCACTATCCTGGCCATACCGCAGATTGCTGGCCACTGTCCCGCTAAACAGGAAGGCCTGCTGGGGAACAAAACCAATCTTTTTTCGCAGTTCCGCCTCTGCCCAATCCCGTACATCGACCCCATCTACCAGTACCCTTCCCCCGGTAACATCATACAACCGGGGAATCAGATTGATCAGTGTGGACTTGCCACAACCTGTACTGCCAATAATTGCAGTAGTCTCACCGGGCCCGGCCCTGAAGGAAATATCTCTTAAGACTGGCGCCTCCGCCCCGGGATATGTGAATTCAACATTTTGAAATTCAATACTGGATGTGGTCACCCCACCTGTAACCGGGGCCGGAGGAGGGCTAATCGAAGGCTGCTTTTCTAGAACCTCCTGTATACGCTCTGCCGAAGCAGCAGCACGGGGGATCATAACAAACATCATCACCGACATCATCACTGACATAAGAATTTGGATCATATAGGCCAGAAATGCCGTAAGGTTGCCAATAGGCAAAGCACCACTGTCCACCCGATAGGCACCAAACCACATGATGGCCACCATGGAAAGATTGACCACTAGCATCATAAGGGGCATGGTGAAGGCCATGAGTCGATTTATACCTAGCGCGGTGGAAGTGAGATCGAGGTTAGCCTCATCAAACCGTCGCTCTTCATAGTCTGTCTTGACGAAAGCCCGGATGACCCGCACCCCACTAAGCTTCTCTTGCACTACCTGATTAAGCCTGTCAATCTTTGTCTGCATTGACCTAAAGAGCGGTGATGCATCACGCATGATCAGCGCCAAAATGAGACCCATCACCGGTACGATCACGATAATGGAGATAGACAAGGGCACATCCTGCCTAAGTGCCATGATAATACCACCAATCCCCATGACCGGTGCCGAGATCATGATGTTGAGTGCCATCACTACCGCCATTTGCACCTGCTGTACGTCATTGGTGGTACGAGTGATGAGCGAGGGAGTACCAAAGCTATCGAGTTCAGTCTTGGAAAACTCTTGCACTCTGCCAAATAGGCCCCGTCTAAGATCCCGTCCAAAGGCCATGGCCGTTTTGGAGCCCCAGTACACAGAAATCACGGAACATAACCCGAGGAGAAGAGTCACAATTAGCATCAAACCACCGGTCCTTAGGATATGGTGGATATCCCCCTTTGTGATCCCTTCATTGATGATGCTAGCGTTTAGATTAGGTAGATATAAATTCGCAATTGCCTGGACCAAAAGCAACGTGATCACAAGGATAATCTGCTTCCAGTAAGGCTTTAGGTATTCTAGTGTTTTTGTCATGAGGGTGAAACCGCCTCCTTATCTGGGCCACTAAAGCTCCTGGGAAATGTTAGTACATAGCATATTGAGCAATCGATTGAGTTCTTCTCGATCATGGTTTTCCATTCTACCAAAGACCGTGTTGATGAACTGGGCTAGAATCCCATTCATCTGTTTTTGCAGTTGCTCGCCCTCTTGTGTCATATAGATGCGGGTAAGCCGTTGATCATCAGCATCGGTTTTGCGGGCAATAATTCCCGCCGCCTCCATTTTCTGAAGCATGACCGTAACGGTAGATGGTGCTACATGCAGTATCTCGGCCAATTCCCGTTGGGTAATGCCCTCATGGTTGCTCACAATCCATAGGCATCCAGCTTGCCCCGGTGGAATCTCCTGGGAGGCAATCATTTTGAACATTAGCTGACGATGTAAGCGCATGGCTCTAAAAAGGGTGTGGAAAACCTGTAAATCGGCAGGATCGACTCCTTGGAGTTTACTAAATGGCGATACCATTTTTGCGTCCAGAGGCATTGCTAGACCCCCTCTTAGCGTTTGTATCATTGGACCTATCTCCCATATAGTTATAGTGCTTCCACATTAATGGTCAAACGAGACGAATAGTTACCATGCTAATCTGTAGCATGCTAAGTATCTGCTGATAGATTGTATCCTTTTCCCGGCTATAGGTCAAGGGAGATGATCGCTACACGTAGTCGTTCTGTGACATTTTCACCGACTATTGACAGGGAGATGATCGCTTCACCGGTTTTTCGTACCTTACGACATCACCGCCTGCAATATCCCGCCGTTCGGAGAGAACACGCAAAGCCATGCTGGGAATGAAAACCACTACTCAATTGCAGGACTAGGGAAGGTTTTGAGCGCATATTTGCCGAATGATGTTTGAAGTCCTATTTATAAATATGTGACCGCTTGGCGGAGGGAGGCAGTAGATAGATAGATTACATACTCCCACGAGGGGAGTCATTGTAATGGAGTTATGTTGAATTCAATAAGGGAGGCAGAAAAACGTGAAGAAAAGACTTAATTTAGTGCTTGCGCTTGTTCTGGCATTTACCATGATCTTCGGGGTACTGGCTATGCCAGGCCTAGCCGCGGCCCAGTTCAATGATTGGGGCCCTAATGTTGACGAGATCATCATGCCGATTATCAAGGAGACTACAGCCCGTAGGATAGCCTTCGAGCGGGGCGAAAGTGTTGTCTGGAGTGGTCTTACTCAGCCAGCCGACATCGATCAGGCTAAATCGTTGCCATATGCTGACATGAGGATGACCCTAGGTTTCCACATGTTCTATATGTGCTTCAATATGCGAAAGGCCCCCTATGATGATATCGTGATTCGTCAGGCCATGGCCCATATCACTGATCGAGACAATATCATCAGGACCCTATTTAAGGGCTACATGCTACCCATGACTAGCTTCGTGCCTCAGGCTTCTGCATTCTATAAGGAAGATCTACCCACTTACCCATTTAACCTGGCCAAAGCGGCTGAGATCTTAGATGAGGCAGGTTACAAGCTAGACTCGACGGGTAAAAACCGGATCGATCCAAAAACCGGCAAACCTCTTCCGCCAATGAAGATCTTTACGCCTACCTACGAGGTTGCTCCGACCTCCGCTGAGCTAGGCAAGATGATCGCCGATTCTGCCCAGAAGGTCGGTTTGCCCGTAGTGCCCGAGCCCATGGATTTCAACGTCATGCTAGATAAGATAGACATGCAGGACTTTGACATGTATGTGCTTGCTTGGTCACTCACCAGGAATCCAACTCATTTAGTTAACTTCTTCCACTCCAAAAATGACGTGAAAGCCGGCTATAACAATCCTGGTATCCGGGATGCCAAGCTAGACCGTGTCCTTGACTTGCTGGATACGGCTCCTGATCTAGTTACTGCTCAGGTAACAGCCGATGAGGCCCAGATGATCCTAGCTCGGGAGATGCCCTATGTACCCCTTTACTCCAGACCATACATCGATGCATTCCGCAAAGACATGGTAACTGGATATGTAGATATGGCTGGGTATGGCGCTGCCAACAGCAAAAACCCCTGGACGCCGCTGAATATCCGTCGAGTAGATGCAGCTGGAAATCCCGTAGACGGCGGTACCATTCGTTGGGCCCTTAGTGAAGAGCCCAAAAACCTGAACCCAACTACGGCTTCTAGCGCCTATGAGTGGGATGTTCTAGATAAGCTATTCGATGAGC
The DNA here is from genome assembly GCA_012798955.1 of Bacillota bacterium. Classification (GTDB taxonomy): domain Bacteria; phylum Bacillota; class Limnochordia; order DTU087; family DTU087; genus JAAZMF01. The sequence goes on from JAAZMF010000048.1 coordinate 8,930, forward strand.
TGTATACTATGCATCCCGATACACTAGAAGACATGCCTTGGATGGCCAAAGACTGGGATGTAGGCGTTTGGGAACATGAACCTGGCAAAGAGGGCACCACAATCACTTGGTACCTCCATGAAGGACTCAAATGGTCAGATGGCGAGCCCTTCACCGCCGAGGATATTAAGTTCACCATCGACTTCTTGAAGGAGAACAAAGTACCTCGCTACTTGCCTAACACGCAGAACATCGTTAAGGCCGAGCTCATTGACGAGCTTACTGTAAAGGTTTACTTTGATACGGTAAGCTACTGGCACCTCTATAACGCTAATCTATTCTACTTGCCCAAGCACATTTGGGAGGATGTTGAGGACTACAACACCTTCGAGCCTTGGCTAGAGCCCCATCCAACTATGGAAGGGTTTACGAAGCTGGTTGGCCATGGTCCCTTCATGCTGAAGGAATATCGGCCAGGCGAGTTCGTAAGACTCGTCAAGAACCCCAACTACTGGCGTCTATCTCCAGCTAAGTAAAGTTGCTACGAACTAGAACACATGGACTGCCGCACCCGAGCCCCGTCTCGGGGCGGCGGTTCCCATGGTCAGGCAGAATGAGGTGAACAGATCTTGGGCTTTCGTTCGTACCTAATAAAGCGCTTGTTATACGCTTTACTGGTCCTGTTTGTCATTCTCACGTTCAATTTCATCCTCTTTAGAGTGATGCCTGGGGATCCTGAGAAAATGATTATCGACCCCAACTTCACTGTAGAAGCAAAGCAGGAACTGAGAAGGCAATACGGATTGGATGACCCCATCATGACGCAGTACACAAACTACATGAAATCGCTACTGAGATTCGACATGGGCCTTTCCTTTAATACCCGTCGACCGGTTTGGTCTGAGCTCAAAGAAAGACTTCCCAATACACTGATCCTATTTGCCGCTACCTTTGTAAGCACAGCGGCTGTAGGCATATCTCTCGGAGTGTATTCGGCGGCAAACAGAGGCAGGTTCACTGAGAAATTCGTTGTAGGCGCCGGGCTTTTCGCCCATGCAGTGCCAGGGTTTTTCATCCAGCTCTTACTACTACTTTTACTAGGCTATTACTGGCCGGTTCTTCCTATTCATGGCACCATGAGCGCCCCCCCTCCCGACGGTAGCTTTGCTGTTTTCCTTGATCGGCTTTGGCACCTGATTTTACCGGCAGGTTCCAATGTGATTATCGGGTTTGGATCCTGGGCGTTGTATACCCGCAATACTATGCTGGAAGCTCTTGCACAAGACTATGTCACTACAGCTAGGGCAAAAGGTCTGCCCAAAGGTGATATTATGTATCATCATGCCCTACGCAGTGTTTTACCACCTATTGTGACGCTGATTTTCATGTCACTTCCTGGGGCAGTATCCGGTGCAGTGATTACTGAGAGTATCTTTTCTTGGCACGGTGTAGGTAGGTATCTACTAGATGCCACCTTGCAGATGGACTATCCGGCCGCCCAGGGAGCGTTTTACTTGATTGCATTATCTGTTATCATATCTAATTTGCTTGCGGATATCGCATACGGTCTCGTTGACCCCCGAATCCGCGTTGGGGCAGGTGGTCAAGGATGAGCCCGGATCTAAAGACAACACAAAAACTAGAAGCGGCTAGAGCCGCAGCATCGGCTAGTCCGAAACCCCCGACATTTTGGGAGCAGTATCGTCGCAATACCCAAGGCATGGTTGGGCTTGGTATTGTTCTCGTCTATGTATTAGTTGCAGTATTCGCCCCGGTGATTGCGCCCCATGATCCTATGAATGATCTGTACCTTGCAGATAGTCTTGCAGGTCCTGTCTGGTTATCTAAAATATCAAGCAAACATCGGGATCTTCCACCTACCATTCGCCTAACTCTTGGCCATAGTGATTGGGATATAGAAAAACCGGAAGACGTCCAGATCACGAGCAAGGAATTTGCATCTGGAAGTGGTATGGAAATCATATTACCAGCCACTATCACCGTCAAAGCCGAAGAGCACCAAACAGCTACCCAAGCCCCTAGTGCTTGGACAAGCACCTTTAAGTGGGATCCCTTTGGCACCACGGATGAGCAAGAAAAAGAGACTACAGCCACTTCTGCAGACGAGGCGGCCCAAGATGCAGCAGTACTCCAATATGTTTTCAACTATGAGTACAAGCAGCCGCAGACCTTCAACACCAAGTTCGAATATGACATAAAGGCACCGGAGGATGCTCAAACAGAGATACTGCTTGAGTTCATTACACCCAGTGGCAAGACCTTCGAACTATGGAATACCAAAGCCCGGGGA
>JAAZMF010000049.1 GCA_012798955.1 Bacillota bacterium
AGCAGGTTTTTTGGGAAGACGGGGGTTTAGATCTGATGACATTCAACGTGCCATTAGCGAGACCTTAGAGGCCCTGCATCTTCCTTGACAGGGATCCTAAAACAAGCTAAAATTACACTGTGGAGCAGATGTTTGAGGGCATTGCCCAATAACCATTCAACTAGCCGAGTCTCTACTCGGCTATATTTACAAGGACTTTGAATTAAATAGTTCATGTACGGGGAGGTGACAGCGATTACTTTGCTTTATTTTGTGCTCATAGCTGCCGTCGCTTTTGGCGCCGGTTATTTTATGCGCAAATCTCTAGCAGAAGCCAAGATCCAATCTGCCGAGGAGGCCGCGGAGCGTATCCTGCAAGATGCCGAGCGAGACGCGGAGGCTAGACAACGGGAAGTGATGTTGGAGGCCAAAGAAGAGGCTCATAAATTGCGCTCAGAACTTGAGAGAGAAAACCGAGAGCGCCGCCATGAACTGCAGCAGGTGGAGCGACGGCTTTTGCAAAAAGAAGAATCCCTAGATCGCCGTTCGGAGAATATCGATAGAAAAGAAGCGGCTTTGGAGAAAGAGCGTAAAGAAGTGGCTGAAACCCGTGAGCAAACAGACAAGATCCTCGAAGAGCAACAAGCGGAACTGCAGAGGATTTCTGAGCTCTCTGTGGAGGAAGCTAAGGATATGCTTTTCAGGCAAGTGGAAGAGGCTGTTAAGCATGAGACTGCTATTATGGTTAAGGCTCTTGAGTCCCAGGCTAAGGAAGAGGCAGACAAACGTTCACGGGAGATACTTTCCTTGGCCATTCAGCGGTGCGCGGCGGATCATGTGGCTGAATCTACAGTATCAGTGGTGAACTTGCCCAATGATGAGATGAAGGGGCGGATTATCGGTCGTGAAGGACGAAATATCCGCACCTTGGAGACACTGACAGGAATCGATTTGATCATCGATGATACGCCAGAGGCAGTAATCTTGTCGGGCTTTGATCCCATCAGGCGGGAAATTGCCCGCATTGCCTTGGAAAAATTAGTTTCCGATGGACGAATTCATCCAGCTCGGATCGAGGAAATGGTGGAAAAAGCCCAACGGGAAGTTGAAGCTGTGATCCGAGAGGAAGGAGAACAGGCCACTTTTGCGGCCCGTGTCCATGGGTTACATCCAGAGCTGATCAAGCTTCTAGGACGCCTAAGGTTCCGAACTAGTTACGGTCAGAATGTCCTAAAGCATTCCATCGAGGTAGCCCATTTGGCGGCTATGATGGCGGCAGAACTAGGTGCAGATGAGAAACTTGCCCGTCGGGCAGGTCTATTACACGATATAGGTAAGGCAGTTGACCATGAGATTGAAGGAACCCACATTCAGATTGGTGTGGACTTGCTCAAGCGGTACAAAGAGCCCTTTGAGGTTATCCATGCCATGGAATGCCATCACGGTGATTGTGATCCTGAGACTGTGGAAGCCGTTTTGGTTGCCGCGGCAGACTCGGTTTCTGCGGCACGTCCCGGTGCAAGGCGGGAAACTTTGGAGTCGTATATCAAACGCCTTGAGCGGCTAGAAGGCATAGCTGATTCCTTTGAGGGAGTTGAAAAGGCATATGCCATTCAAGCGGGGCGGGAAATTCGGATCATGGTGAAGCCCGAGCGAGTTGATGATGGTGAAGCTATCTGGATCGCCCGGGAGATAGTAAAACGGATTGAAAATGAGCTCGAATACCCTGGACAAATCAAAGTTACGGTCATCAGGGAGACTCGGGCCATTGAATATGCCAAATAGCGAAGCATCAGGGCCCGGTGAGACCGGGCCTTTTCGTGAGGTGATTGTCTTGCTAGAGCCCGTAGAATACCCACCAATGAACCACAGTAGTCTGTTAGCCTCAATCCTAGTACGCTATCCCGAAATCGGTACTCTCAAGATGCTACCTGGATCCCGTTGTATACGTTTAGGGTTTTTTGTTAATGGGGTCTATGGGCCAGGGAGCTTGGACCGTTTTGTTCGCCATTTTAGAGATAGCATTGATACCCTGACCTATCTGACAGGAGTAAAGCCTAGTTTACTAGATGTATGTTTATCACATAGGGAGACGGTATTGGTGATTGAGCTAGATCGGGACATTGATACTATAAGCCTTGAGGAGATCTCCCTGATTGCTACACTTGTGCGGGATCAATTCGGCGCCGATTTGCTTTGCGGCGAGAGCAGTGCAGATGTCGAGGATAGCGCGTGGTATGAGGATCTTATTCAACATATGCTGGAAGATATTGGTGAAGAGACCTTCTTACATGAATTGATTGGATTTCGAGAGGGAAACAGAGTGCTGGTTTATGACAAGTCAGTGGGTTAAATTAGAGCTAACGTCCAAAGATTCGTCACAAAATTGGATGAAATTTCTGCCAAGACAAAGGAATTGCCACTTTGACATTTAATATATAATGCAGTAGCAGTAACACATGGCATTTATCGCAATCTTGTCAAGGAGGCTAAGAAAGTGCTAAAAGTATCCTCAAGATCTAATCCAAATTCTGTAGCTGGAGCCCTAGCAGGCGTGTTGCGTGAGCGGGGAGCAGCGGAGATGCAGGCCATAGGAGCCGGCGCCATCAATCAGGCAGTTAAGGCAGTGGCCATAGCCCGTGGCTTTGTGGCCCCGAGTGGTGTTGATCTCATCTGCATTCCCGCCTTCACTGACATTGAGATCGATGGTGAAGAACGAACTGCTATCAAGATTATCGTGGAGCCTCGTTAGATATAAAGTTCAGTGGTAAGACAATTTGCCTGCCTAGCATTGGCTTTGTTTGATGCAGGCAGGTTTTTTGGTTTTTGCCAAGGTATTGCTTAAAGCCCAGAAAACCCAGGAGGTATTACAATGAGCGAGCAACCAACATCTTGGCCCTATTGGCCTTTAGTGGATGGTCACATGGATACCATATCTACTATGTATGAAGGCAAGCTGGATTTTTCTAAGCGCCAGACCAATACCCACAGTGACTTGCCCCGCTTGCTGGAGGCAGGCGTGGGGGTGCAAGTCTTAGCTCTATTTGCCCGGCCCAATCCCAACAAGAGTATAACCTTGCAGAAAATCCTCTCCTACCTAGAGTATGTCTGGCAGTTAGCTGATGAGGATCCAAGGATAGAAATCGTAGAGACTTCCATCCAGCTGCCTACCACACAAAGCAGCCGGGGGAAACTTTGGGCCATATTGGCAGTTGAAGGGGGAGATTGCCTCGGAGGTGAGCTTTGGGTGCTTAGGCTGCTCCATCGCCTCGGTGTGCGACTGTTGACATTGACGTGGAGTAACCGCAATCTGCTAGCTGATGGGATATGGGAGGCTGACAGTAAGGGTGGGCTCACATGTTTTGGAAAAGAGGTTGTCCAAGAGATGGGAAGATTAGGCATGATCGTAGACGTATCCCATCTTTCCCCCACAGGTTTTTGGGATGTGGCTGAGATAGTAAGAGGGCCTTTTGTTGCGTCACATTCCAATGTGCAAGCTCTTTGTGGCCACCGACGCAATCTTAGCGATGATCAGATTCGCTGTATCGCTGAACATGGTGGTGTAATTGGCGTGAATTTCTGTGGGCCCCATCTTACCGAGGCGGGTGAGGCAAGTCTAGACGATGTGGTCGCCCATGTGGAGTACCTATGGCAGGTAGCAGGCGAGGATCATGTTGGTCTAGGCACGGATTATGATGGAATAGACCTGGCCCCAAAAGGGCTTGGTGATGTCACTTGCCTTCCATGGCTCATACATGAACTAGGTCAGCGGGGTCATTCCCAGGATAGGTTAGTGAAGTTTGCGGGGGGCAATTTCTTGAGAGTGTTTCGTGAAATACTCCCCATAGGGTGACACTTAGCGCAGGTCGCTGCAATTTGCTGATTGCATTAGGGCTCACGGTACCTAGGTATGAAAAGCCTTTTACTGTAGAATAATATCTCCGAGAGTAGGGCCCGGTTCCACCGGTGAAAGGAGGCGTAATCTGTGACAGTTGTCAAGGTGGTTGAATTGGTAGGCGAGTCAAGTGCCAGTTGGGAAGATGCTATACAGGTTGCTGTGAAGCAAGCTTCTCAAACCATACGGAACATAAGTGGTGTCAATGTAAAAAACATGACTGGGACGGTGGATGCCGAAGGCAATATCGTTGAATACAAGGCCAACGTTGAGCTAGCCTTCGCGGTGGATGGAACGTAACCGGTGCCACTTGGTTCTGCGGAGACTTGGTTACCAGTGAAAAGAGGTGATTCGGATGGATTGGGTAGGTGCAGTTGTTCGTTTTATTGTATCGGCCCTAGTGCTGATGCTAGTGGGGTTTATTATACCCGGGTTTCGCCAGCTGAGCTTTCTCCATGCCTTACTTGCGGCAGTAGTGATCGCCGCTATCGGTTGGGTTATCGAGGCCACACTAGGCAAGGGGGTTTCGCCCTATAGCCGGGGAATAGTGGGATTTCTAGTATCGGCTGTAGTTATCTGGGCCGCCCAGTTTATCGTTCCGGGTATGCAGGTTTCGATTCTAGGGGCCTTGCTAGCCGCGTTTGTTATTGGGATCATCGATCTGTTTGTGCCAACGGCAGTACGATAAAGCAAATGGAGCCGTAAGGGCTTTGGCGTCACTTGAGTACTTTGGCTTTGTGCGCCTTGAACAGATAGGCGCCCCGTTCTTGGGGCGCTTTTCCCATTTATTGCCTGTGGAGTGCATAAACATCGTATTTTTGAAGCATGCTCCTAGGGAAGCTGTCTGCAATTTGGTCTTATGGGGTGGGGAAACTGCAGGTCTATAAGGAACTTCAGAAAAACCTTGAATACTTAGACAAAAGGCTAGGCATAAGTGTCAGTTTTGATGTGCTAGTGCGGGAGATTAAGGTGGGGGGCAAAGATGCAGCCTTAGTTTTTCTAGATGGGCTAGTGAAAGATAAAGAAACTCAAACCCTAATGGCTCACCTGCTATCTGTGGAGAGAGGGGGGCTTCAGCCCAACATCGTCAAAAAGCTCATGGAGGAGCAGCTTCCGTTTTTTGACGTCTCTGTGCTAGATGATCTGGAGGAGGCAATCAATTCAATACTATCTGGCCCCTTAGCTCTGTTAGTGGATGGTATGGATAGCGTAATAATCTTAGATGTGCGGCAGTACCCCACCCGGGGTATTGAAGAACCTGATCTTGAGAGGGTGACAAGGGGTGCACGGGATGGGTTTGTGGAAACAGGCCTTTTAAACGTAAATCTAATCCGGCGGCGCTTGCGGGACCCAGGATTACGTTTTGAAGCGATAGCAATAGGCAGACGCTCGAAAACTGATGTTTTCTTAGGTTACATCGATGATATTGCCGATCCTGGCCTGGTGGCCGAGGTAAGAAAGCGTCTTGAGAATGTAGAAGCGTCGGCGTTGCCTATGGGCACCAAAAATCTAGAGGAGTACATTACAGGGATGAAGTTCAATCCCTTTCCTGTAGTGCGGTTTACAGAGCGTCCCGATGTAGTTGTAGCTCACCTCTTGGAGGGTAACATTATCATAATTACGGATACCACGCCGGCTACCATGATTTTACCGGCAACAGCTTGGCATTTTACCCAACATGCGGAGGATTACTTCAACAACCCTGTAGTCGGAACTTATATCAGGTGGTTGCGCTTTGCTGCCATGACTATGGCATTTCTACTTACCCCTGTCTGGTTGGTGCTAGCGCAAAACAGAAGTATGTTGCCACCTAGTCTGCAATTTGTGGGGCCTAGGGGCACAGCGGCCATCCCGCTGTTTGTTCAGTTCTTGTTGCTGGAGGCGGCCGTTGATATTACCCGCTTGGCATTTATCCATACACCTAACGCATTATCAACGTCCTTAGGTCTGGTAGCAGCCATTCTACTCGGAGATTTTGCTGTCAAAGTTGGGTTATTTATACCGGAGACAATTCTGTACCAAGCCATTACAGCTATCGCCTATTTTTCTATCCCAAATTACGAGTTTGGCATGGCTGCCCGTCTATTTCGTCTTCTGACATTGGTTCTGACAGGCCTATTTAACTTTTGGGGTCTTGCAGTTGGCATCACTATTACCTTCTTAGTTATGGTCTTTACCAAATCATTTGGTGTTCCATATCTGTGGCCATTAATCCCATTACACGGGCCTAGCCTCTTGCGCCTCCTATTTCGGTATCCCATTCCTTCCATTGCTAGTCGCCCGCCTTTTACAGATCCTGTGGATTCCGATGTTCGGCAGGCCAAGGGGCAAGGGGGCAGGGGCAGTGATGAGCAAACAGACAAGGCCGCTTTGCATGCAGCTTTAGGGGTAAGGCAACGCTCCCGAAGGAGAAGTAAGTTTACGGAGAAGCGGCGTCCCGGCCAAAAGAGGACAGGCGAAGACTAGAGGTGAGGATCAGCTGTGGCTACCATTGTGGGGATTCCTAGAGCCTTAGCTTACTATGACTATTTTCCATTTTGGCAAGGTTTTTTTGAGGGCTTAGGGGCTGAGACGGTAACATCGCCACCTACCAACAAAGCCATTGTCGATGAGGGGGTTCGTCGTGCCGTTGATGGGACTTGCTTTCCGGTAAAGATCCTATATGGTCATGTGCATTGGTTGATGGAAAAAGGCGTCCCGATCATATTTTTGCCCCGTTTGGTCAGTGTTGCTCCCAGGGAATATATTTGCCCGAAATTCATGGGGCTTCCGGATATGGTTGCGGCTGCTTTCGAGCCTAGACCAAAGATGCTTAACCCTACTATTAATCTCAATGTACCTAGGAAATACCTCGTGCAACAGATGGAGCAGGTAGGTATGGAACTAGGCTGTTCCACGAGGCAAACTCACAGAGCATTTGATCAAGGGCTGCAAGCCCAGCGTCGTTACGAGGCTAACTTACTACAAGGTGTTTGGCCTAGCCAGAACGGACAGTACGCCTCAACGGATAGAGCCTTGAACGGTGAGGCAACGGGGACACCTGTAGTAGCAGACGAGCTAAGAGTTGGGCTTTTGGGTCACAGCTACCTTATCTATGACGAATACGCCAACATGCATATGGCAGCTAGGCTTCGGGATATGGGCGTTCGGCTCATGACAGTAGATATGCTCCCCGCCCATCGAATTGATGCACAGTCCAATACATGGCCCAAGCGTATGTTTTGGACATCGGGTCGTCGCATTCTTGGGGCGGCCAAGGAATATATGGAGCTATCTGTAATGGGTATCATCTACGTAACGGCCTTTGCCTGTGGAACAGATTCGCTCACAGCCGAACTAGTGGAGCGAACGGTGCGCAGGGAATCCATAGCCCCTCAATTGATCCTCAATATCGATGAGCATACAGGTGAGGCGGGGATCTTAACTAGACTCGAGGCATTTGTGGATATGCTCAAATGGAGGGCAAATCGATGAACATGACTTTTCCCCACATGGGCACGGCTCATATCCCCTTTCGGACTTTGATTCAGGGCTTAGGTCACAATGCTATCGTTGCGCCCCATTGCACCCAAAAAACACTTGCTATAGGCACTAGGCATGCGCCAGAGTCAGCTTGCTTGCCTCTAAAGATCAATATTGGCAATTACATTGAGGCCTTCGAGGTCGGAGCTGATACCATCTTGATGGCTGGTGGTGTAGGCCCCTGTCGCTTTGGCTTCTATGGCAACGTGCAGCAGGAGATCCTTGGGGATCTTGGTGTTGATTTACAGATGATTATCCTCGAGCCTCCAAAGCAGGGCTGGAAGGAATTAATCAATCAACTAGCCTACTTGACACAGAATGTTGCCAAGGCCAGGGTTCTACATACTTTGCGTCTGACTTGGGCCAAATTCGTGGCATGTGATCGCTTGGAAAAGGTAAGCCTTGATACTAGAGCCTATGAAAAAGTGCAAGGCGATACTTCAAGGGTGCTAAAGCATGCCCTGAATAGTGTGGATCAAGCGGATTCGATAAGGCAGGTCACCGAGGCAGTGGGTGATGGATTGGCTATGTTTCGAGATTTGCCCCAAGATCGCCAGCGATCTGTCCTCATCGTAGGCGTGGTAGGCGAGATCTACACAATACTTGAGCCCTTTGTCAACTTTTGCCTGGAAGAGCGATTAGGTGAAATGGGTGTAGTTATCCGCCGCCAGATTTGGTTTAGTGATTGGATCTTGCACCACGTTGTCTTGTCCACACTAAGGCTCAAACGGGATGCCCACCTATTTCGCTTGGCTCGGCCATACCTAACTCACTTCGTTGGGGGGCATGGTCTAGAGTCGGTTGCCCACACTGTAGCCATGGCTAGAGAAGGCGTCGATGGAGTTGTGCATGTTCTACCCTTTACTTGTATGCCTGAGATCGTGGCCCAAAGCGTCCTACCACAGGTGAGTCGAGATTACAGCATGCCCATCTTGACTTTGGTAGTAGATGAGCATTCTGCGGAAGCTGGTGTACATACTCGATTGGAGGCCTTTGTAGACCTACTGAAAAGCCGCAAAAGGGTCAGGGGCGGAAGTGGGTCGCCTGCGTTGTTGCCTAAGCCGAATGATTTGGGCATTGTCAAGTGAATTTGTGGAGGAGGTGCTTGCTATTGCCTGATAGAGATGGTTTGTTTTTGGGCATAGATGTAGGATCAGTCAGTACGAATTTAATCCTTATCGATGATGCTGGCAAGATTCACTATCAGGAGTACTTGCGTACCCAGGGTCAGCCCATTCCCGTTGTGCAAGGAGGGCTAGCGGCCATCAACAAAGCTATGCCCGAAATTCGTATCAAGGCAGTAGGCACTACCGGTAGTGGAAGACAATTGGCCGGGGCTATTGTGGGCGCCGACATAGTCAAGAATGAGATTACCGCCCACGCTGTGGCCGCCACTGACTTCTGCCGGGATGCGCAAACAGTGATTGAGATCGGGGGCCAGGACTCCAAGATCATCATAATGCGGGAAGGTGTAGTAACTGATTTTGCCATGAACACTGTGTGCGCAGCGGGTACAGGGTCATTTTTAGATCAACAGGCAGCTAGGTTAGGGATCCCTATTGCTGATTTCGGTGAGATAGCGCTACGTTCCCAAAGTACAGTCAGAATCGCAGGCCGCTGCACGGTATTTGCCGAATCTGACATGATCCATAAGCAACAGGTAGGCCATAGTATGGCCGATATACTCGCGGGGTTGTGTGCTGCCATGGTACGCAACTATATGAACAATGTGGGTAAGGGTAAAGAGATCCGCTCACCGGTGATCTTCCAAGGAGGGGTGGCGGCTAATCTCGGCATGCGTAAAGCCCTTGAAGATGAATTAGGATGTCCTGTGGTGGTACCACCTGCCTTTGACGTCATGGGGGCCTTAGGTGCAGCACTCATAGCGAAAGACCATGTGGAGCATAGTGGGCAAACCACTGCCTTCCGAGGTTTCGGTGTAAGTGATGCCAACTATACAGTGGATAGCTTCGAGTGTTCCGATTGCGCTAACCATTGTGAGATTATTAACATATCAATGGACCAAGAGTTGGTGGCTCGTTGGGGCTCCCGCTGTGGACGCTGGAGTATGGAAAATTCGGTTCGAGGGTACCCCCACAGTGCCTCCTAGATACCTAGATGCCCTGAGACACAAGGTTAGCGAGGCCTTGGTCTTTATTGACCCCCGGTTAGCACTATGCTATGATAAAACATAATTGCACTAGTCAATCATAGTAGGTGGATAGCGGGGGGCAGGGATATGCTTAAGGGCACTATGTCCGTGGATGGGGCAGGCCATCTAGTAATTGGTGGTTGCGACGCAGTTGAATTGGCTCACCGCTATGGAACGCCCCTTTATGTGCTAGATGAGCACCTTGTGCGACAAAGGGCCCAAGATTACCGGGAGGCTTTTGGTAAGTTTGTCCCTGGTAGCCAAGTGCTTTATGCAGGAAAGGCCTTACTAACCACTGCATTATGTAAGATCATTGCCGAAGAGGATTTGGGTCTGGACGTGGTGTCTGGCGGTGAATTATATACTGCGTTAGCGGCGGGATTCCCCTCCCAACGTATCTATTTTCATGGTAACAATAAATCCCACCAAGAGCTTTCCATGGCCCTTGATCATCGCATAGGGCGCATAGTTATCGATAGTGCCTGGGAGTTAGAGGCACTGCAAACCCTCGCGGCTAGCCGAGGTGATATTGCTGATATCCTCATAAGGATCACCCCCGGTGTTGAGCCTAGCACCCATTCCTATATTCAGACCGGCCAGTTTGACTCCAAATTCGGTTTGCCCATCAATGCCAAGGATACTCTTAGCACTATTGTGCAGGCGTCTAGGATGCCTAATCTGCGCCTTAGGGGGTTGCATTGCCATATCGGTTCCCAGATTATGGGATTGGAATATTTCACTAAGACGGTCAAGATCATGGTTGCCTTCCTGGCCGAACTAAGAGCTAGCGCAGGCTTAGTTCTAGAAGAGCTTGATCTTGGAGGTGGACTTGGGATCACTTACTTAGATCAGGACGAACCACCAAGTCCTGGCGATTATGCCAAGGCAATAGGCGATGCGATTACTACTAGTTGTCGGGAACATGATCTAGCTGTTCCCCGTATAGCCGTTGAACCTGGCCGCTCTATAGTGGGGGAGGCCGGAGTGACACTGTATACTGTGGGAGCTATCAAAGAGGTAAGTGGTGTGCGAAAATACGTGGCTATTGATGGTGGTATGGCAGACAATCCTAGAGTGGCTATCTATGGTGCTAAGTATACTGCCTGTTTAGCCAATAAAGCAGCGGGTGAGCCTATAGAATTGGTGACCATTGCCGGCAAATGCTGTGAATCCGGGGATATCTTGATCAAAGATATTATGCTACCTGTCGTGGAGACTGGCGATATATTGGCAGTGTGCTCCACTGGAGCTTATAATTACTCCATGGCCAGTAACTATAATCGTTTGCCTAGGCCGGCCATGGTTACTGTTTGGCACGGTGAAAGTGATATCATAGTGCAGCGAGAGACGTACGAAGATCTAATTCGCCTGGATCGCGTACCTGCGAGGCTATTGGAGAATCAACCAGTGTTAGCAGGGGGGCAAAGGGGGACTTAAGTTACATTGAGTATTCAAGGTATTATTTTATTGGTACCGGCCTTACTTTTTGCCATATCGGTGCATGAATTTGCCCATGGGTTTGTTGCTTATCGTCTAGGGGATCCGACTCCTAAGTACCAAGGAAGACTGACCCTTGATCCTCGGGCCCATATTGATCCCATGGGAGCCCTTATGCTATTGCTTTTTCGCTTTGGTTGGGCCAAACCTGTACAGGTCAATCCCAGCTATTTCAAGGATCAAAGACAGGGCATGGCCATGGTGGCCTTGGCGGGACCGGCGGCTAACTTTATCTCTGCATATGTTTTTCTTTTAACTGTAAACATTTTGCCATCCATGTTTTCACCCCAAGTGGGTATAGTGTTATATCAGTTTTTGCTACTCAATATGCAGCTTAACTTGGGGTTGGCGGCGTTCAATTTCCTGCCGATCCCCCCTCTAGATGGTTCTAAGATCTTGGCATGGCTTTTGCCAGCTAGATATGGATTTTCCTTCCGCCGTTTAGAGATGTATGGACCGGTGATTCTCCTCCTGCTTTTGGCCACAGGTATGGTAGGGCGTTTGATTTCACCAATTCTATCGGTTTTGAGGTACCTCCTTTTCAGTCTCCCTCGTTTTAGGTAGCTACGGAGCTAACAGGAGTACAGAAGGCGGGAACTATGGATTACTGTGTGCATCTAGACGTGTTTGAAGGTCCTTTAGATTTGTTGCTACATCTATTGGATCAAGAAAGACTAGATATTCATGACATTGAAATCGCAAGCATAACTCAGCAATATCTGGACTATCTGGCCACTATGCATGATTATGATCTGGAAGTTACCGGAGATTTTCTGGTAATGGCGGCGACCTTGCTACAGATTAAGGCCGGAGCCCTTTTGCCCGATGTAAAGCCTGATAACTTGGAAGACGATGGAGATACCATCTATAGTCGAGATGATTTGATTAGGCGACTTTTGGTATACAGGCAATTTAGAGATATGGCCGATGAGTTTAGGCAGATGGCTGAAATTCGCCTCCAAGCATTACCCCGTCCGTTTTCTTCCCTGGGGCTACGGGGTCCTAGCCTATACACTAATCCTATAGGTAATGCGACTGTTCAAGATTTGGCTAAAGCTTTAGGTAATGCCCTCGGGAGTTGGCGGGAACGGGAGCAGGTTCGGCAGATTCAGCGCAGGGAAATTGATCTTGGCGTGAGGATAGGACAAATCAGGCTATTTGTTCAAGAACACTCCCGAATAGCCTTTGATGATTTACTGGGAAGTCGACCTAGTCGGACCGAGATTATCTTCACCTTCCTGGCAGTGCTGGAGCTTGTCCGTCAGGGCGCCGTCAAAGTAAGGCAACGAGATATCTCCGGACCCATTACTATAGTCTTGGATCAGTCGGAGCCAGAGCAATTGGAGGAAATGCCAGGGGTGGATCCCCAGGAGGTGGCAGAGCGTGGAACCTAGTAAAGCGAAGGCCATCCTCGAAGCCATTATCTTTGCCAGCGCCGAGCCGGTGCCCTTGGCAAATCTTGGGACCGTGATTGGATGGGGCCTAGATGAGACAGAGCTTCTGCTCGCCGAGTTAGCCCGGGATTGCCGACACCGGCATCGGGGTATTGAACTAGGGTTTGTGGCTGGAGGATACCAGTTTACTACAAAGGCTGAGGTGGCTCCATATCTTGCGGCCTTTCAGCGGCCTCAAATTGCCCAAGGCCTATCTCAGGCAGCCCTGGAGACTTTGGCGATTATCGCCTACAGACAACCGGTGACGAAGGTGGATATTGAAGAAATTCGTGGAGTTAAGGCGGATTCTGCTGTAAATACCCTCCTTGAGAGGGGTTTGATAGAGGAACAAGGGCGGCAAGATGCGCCTGGTCGACCCATTATGCTGGGTACGACCCAAAAGTTCTTGGAATGCTTCGGGTTGGCTTGCCTAGAGGATTTGCCTCCACTTCCCAAAAACGCCGACAAGTAGTAGACAATAGGTAACCGGTGCAAACTAACCCGGGTGATGGTGATGAACCACTATCTTTGTTGGGGGCTAGTTCTGGTACCTTTGTTCATGCTTTTCATACCTTGGCGGTTGGTAGTCCATTACCGATTTGTTGAGGGTGACGGCGATCTTAGCTTCAAGGTTGTCTGGCTAGGACTAGACCTTGCGGGGTTGGCCATGCCCATTTTGCGTTTTGGCGGAAGAGTTTTTGAGCGGGGGACTAGAGCTTGGGTTAGGGTCCCTGTAGCAGGAAGCACAAAACGAGATCTGCTGTCAGAGGCCATCAACTGGCGCCGCGTGTTCTCCATAGTTCGTGCTTTGCGTTTCTGCCTAAGGGCTCTCGAGGATATTGAAAAACTTCATTGGCATATGAGGATAGGGCTAGGCGATGCAGCTTCAACGGCACTAGTCGTCGGTGCTCTACAGGGAGTTGGTGGATTCATATCTGCCATAGTGGAAGGGGAGTCACATATTGGTAAGGAGCGGGTGGCCTGGAGCGTTGTCCCGGGTTTTGATGCTAAGGGACTAGATATGGTGGTGGATTGCATAGTGCGGGTAAATGTCGGCTATATTATGATTACCAGCGGTTTCAATCTTCTGCGTGTGGGGATCCGGAAAGGAGTGGACCTAGTTGGTCAATGGCTCTAACCACCCGATCGAGGGTTTAATGCATACAATCATGGATAGTCTCAAGGAAATGGTGGATGTCAACACCATTTTGGGTGATCCCGTGGAGACACCGGACGGGGCTGTAGTTTTGCCAGTATCCCGAGTTTCTTTTGGTTTTGTGGCTGGCGGAACAGACCAGCCCTTTGATGAGAAAGCTTCAAAGGATCCATCCTCGCAAGCTACAAGCCGTCCCTTTGGAGGGGGTAGTGGCGCTGGTATGAGTGTAAATCCAGTAGCATTTCTTGTAGTTCGGGAAAATGAAGTTCGTCTCATGTCTGTGGGTAGTAATTTGGTTTACGATAGGTTACTGGATCTTGCCCCCAAATTGGTAGATCAGGTCCAAGGTCTGCTAAATCGCAACCAATATGCGGAAAAACCAGCATGGGCATTTAATGGTGGAGGGCACAAGAACCCCTCATGAGTTGTAAGGTAAAGCGGTGGTGCTTTGTTTTAGTGGTGTTAGCTGTTTGCCTTGTGCCGCCTAGGTGGGGGAGGGCGGCAAAACAGCTGAATATCTCTGCTAGTTCTGCCATTCTAGTAGATGGGGCCACAGGCGTAGCTCTATGGGCAAAGAACCCCAACTGGCAAAGGCCGATAGCTAGTTTGACAAAGATCATGACTGCCGCTATAGTTCTGGAGTATGGCGATTTGGATACCTTCCTCACGGTTAGTCCTACTGCAGCCCGTACCAGTGGTTCATCTATGTATCTTAGGGCTGGGGCCCCATATCAAGTTGGAGATCTCCTCCATGGCTTGATGTTGCTTTCGGGCAATGATGCCGCCACGGCGTTAGCAGAGCATTTTGGTGGCAGTGAAGAGCAGTTCGTGGCGCAGATGAACAAGAAGGCACAAATGCTTGGGGCTCTAGATACAAATTTTGTTAATCCCCATGGCCTACCGGCCCAAGGCCATTATTCTACTGCCCATGACTTGGCTATGATCACTAGATATGCCTTAGCAAATCCTGAGTTCGCGGAGGTAGTTGCTTCTAAGCAGGCAACGGTTCTCGATCCGGCCAGTGGCGGTTTGCATCCGATCTATAGCAAAAACCGATTGCTTTGGGAGTTAGAGGGTGCCGATGGGGTCAAAACCGGCTATACGCTGGCTGCTGGTCGTTGTCTAGTTGCTTCGGCCACACGCAATGGGCGCCAAGTGATTGCGGTCATCCTAGATGGGCCAAGGATGTGGGAAGATGCAAAGGCCCTACTTACTTATGGACTCGAAGAATATGAGACCCAACTCGTCGGTAAGAAAGGCCAAGTTTTTGGTACTGTGGGGGTTGAAGGTGGGATCGCCTCTACTGTTACGGCGGTTATAGCCCAGGATGTATGGGTGACTTTGCCAAAGGCGGCTCCAGTAGAGGTGGAGTATATACTGAATGGCGGGCTCAAGGCACCTCTAGAAGAATGGGCACCTTTAGGAACGTTGATGGTGAAACATGGCGATGAAGTTATAGCAGAGACTCCTTTGCTGGCCGGCCAGGCGGTAGCAGCCCGCAGTTGGGCAGGTTACGTAAAACATTTTGCGCAGCGTATGAAAAATCTCCTTGCTGTGGAGTCAAGGTAATTAGGGTACTTCCCATGGAAATCTGTGGTATAGTTAGTTTGGCCCCGTCTCTCTTTGGCCCAGTTGTGGCCCTGGGATGTACGGGGCTTTTTGGAGTGAGACTGATGGAACTGATGAGATTGATGATGGGGCACTAGATTTTGTGCCTGCCCGGGAGTGATATTATGAGTGAAGAGCGGATACAAAAGATCCTGGCCCAGGCCGGTGTTGCCTCCCGGCGAGCTAGCGAAGCCTTGATCCTAGCTGGGCATGTGGAGGTAAATGGTCAGATCGTCCGCACCTTGGGAGCAAAGGCTGATCCTAGGGTCGATGTGATCTGTGTTAAAGGCAAGCGTATCCGTGGACAAAGGACCAATGTATACTACCTTTTGCACAAGCCGGTAGGAGTATTATCCACTTGCCACGATCCCCAAGGGCGCCCTACGGTGCTGGATCTCTTGCCAAAGATAGAAGAAAGAGTCTATCCAGTGGGACGACTGGATCTAGATAGTGAAGGTCTGGTTTTTTTGACTAATGATGGTGACACAGCCCTAGTATTAAGCCATCCCCGCTATCAAGTGCAGAAACGTTACTTAGTTGAGGTGAAGGGCTCCCCGAGCCCGGGGGTGATTGGGCGGCTGAGCAGAGGGGTGAAACTTGCCGATGGCAAGACCGCGCCGGCCAAAATCCAGCTTGTACAGGAATTACCAAATAGTACTCTGCTCGAATTTGAGATCCATGAGGGCAAGAATCGACAGATTAGACGGATGTGTGATGCTGTAGGGCACCCGGCATTGTCCTTAAAGCGTTTTCAGGTGGGGCCATTTACCCTCGATGGTCTCGCTTTGGGGGAGTATCGCCGACTGGGCCTAGGGGAAATTGATAGCCTTATGGTATTTGTAGAAAAAGCTAAGGAAGTGCCCAAGAAAAAGGCGAAATCGAGGTGATTACATGGGGAGGATTGTCGTGGTGGGTGGTGGGGCATCGGGGATGATGGCTGCCGGAGTCGCAGCCTATGCCGGTGCTCAAGTGATGCTGCTTGAAAAAAACGCCACGTTAGGCAAGAAGCTCTTGATTACCGGTAAAGGCCGTTGTAACCTAACCAATGCCACTGATGTAGAGGAGACTGTTGCCCGATTTGGCCCGGAGGGTCGCTTTCTTTATAGTGCATTAAATGTTTTTCCTCCTATGGCAACTCAAACTTTTTTCCAAGAGAGAGGCCTAGGTCTAATTGTTGAGCGGGGGCAAAGGGTGTTTCCTGCATCAGGGGAAGCCGGGGATGTGGTGGCGATTCTAGAGACATATATGCGTAAGGCGGGAGTAGCTGTTAGGCCTAGTACTCCGGTGGAGGCTATTTTGATAGCGGAGGGGGAGCTAGATGGCGAGGCTTCACCTAAAGTTACTGGCGTACGTCTAAAGAATGGCCAAAGCATCGAGGCTGATGTTGTAATTTTGGCAACCGGTGGAGCATCTTATCCGGGGACAGGCTCCACTGGTGATGGTTATGGGATGGCAGAAAAGGTGGGCCACACAATCCAACCGATTTTGCCGGCGTTGGTGCCCTTAAGGGTGCGGGAGCCTTGGGTTAAGGAAGTTGCTGGCCTTAGCCTGCGCAATGTACGGGCGAGATTGTGTGATGGTGATAAGCTACTAGGCTCGGAATTCGGAGAGATGCTGATTACCCATTTTGGGGTAAGCGGACCCATTATCCTCACCTTAAGCCGATTTGTGTCACCCTATACGAGTGCAGGTAGATCCTTGCGCCTAGCAATCGATCTGAAGCCTGCTCTAAATGGGGAGCGTTTGGATGAACGGGTACAACGGGATTTTGATAAATATAAGCGGAAGGCCATCAAAAACGCCCTGGGGGATTTGTTACCCAAAAGTTTGATTCCTGTGGTCATCGCGGAAAGTGGGATTTCGCCTGAAGAGGCGGTGCATCAGATTACCCGGGAAGAGCGAAGTCGGTTGGTTGGGACTCTAAAGGCCCTGCCCTTGACGGTTACAGGCACCTTACCTCTGTCCGCGGCAATCGTCACGGCCGGTGGTGTGACCTTATCTGAAGTTGATCCTAAGACTATGGAATCCCGCCTAGTTGGGGGCCTATGTTTTGCGGGGGAAGTCCTGAATCTAGCTGCAGATACCGGAGGCTTCAATTTGCAGGCGGCCTTTGCCACAGGATATGTAGCAGGTAACCATGGGGCGAGGATGGCGACTAGATCCTGCTGACTTGGCCTAGGTAAAAGCTTTGCATTGTCATAGGGCTTGTGGTAAGATATCGTCAAACTAGCTGGGAGAATCTGCACTTATATGGAGGTTGGTGAGAATGTTGTCATTTCCCGTAACTAGAGGAGTGCGGGGCGCTATTACGGTAGAGCATAATACCGAAACTGCAATTACTGAGGCAGCGTGTCAACTGACTCGGACCATGATGGCCAGAAACCAAGTCATGCCAAATGAGATTGCTTGCCTTATCTTTACTGTTACTGCGGACCTTGATGCGGCATTTCCCGCCGCTGGAGCTCGCAAGGCTGGTCTTACCCAAACACCTCTTTTGTGTACCAACGAGATACCAGTCCCCGATAGTCTTCCAAGATGTATTCGCGCCCTTATGCTTTTGTCAACTAACTTGGGATTAAGTGATATTCACCATGTCTACTTAGGAGATGCTGCGAGCCTGCGACCAGATTGGGCCGGACAAGCTGATGCAACCCCTATGTCCCCACCTTTCCGTTCCACGATTTTGGATATAGCTCCTTACCAGCCTGGTAAGCCCATTAGTGAATTACAGCGGGAAAAAGGGCTTACCGATATTATCAAGATGGCATCCAATGAAAATCCTTTGGGACCTTCTCCTAAGGCAGTGGAAGCTCTGCATGGTGCTTTGGATTCCTTACATATCTATCCCGATGGCAACTGCTTTGAGCTTCGCCGTGCTCTGGCGGAAAGACTGCAGGTTAACGAGATGCAGTTGATCTTTGGCAATGGTTCTGATGAAGTCATCAAGATGCTGGGGCTTACCTTTCTGGAGCCCGGTGATGAAGTGCTCTTCTGCGAGCCTACATTTAGTGAGTATGCTTACGCCACCAATCTTATGGGGGCATCAACTAGGGTGTTGCCCTTAAGAGACCATGCCTATGATCTAGAAGCCATGGCGTCGGCGATCAATCCCTCTACGAAATTGATTTTCATCTGCAATCCTAACAATCCCACCGGTGCCTATGTTAATCAACAGGCAGTGGATGCTTTCCTAGATGAAGTTCCTGATCATGTCTTGGTAGTGTTTGATGAGGCATATTACGAGTATGTGACGGCTGAAGATTTTGCCGATAGCCTCAGCTATGTGCGGGACGACCGCAATGTAGTGGTATTACGGACCTTTTCTAAGATCTATGGGCTGGCGGGCCTGCGGATTGGCTATGGCGTCGCGCCGCCTCATATTGCTGAATTGATGCACAGGGTACGGGAGCCCTTCAACGTTAATGCCGTAGCCCAAATAGGTGCGTTGGCAGCACTAGATGATGTCGAGCATGTTAGCCACAGTCGAGACTCAAATGTTGCCGGCAAGGAATTCTTATACAGGGAGCTTTCTCGCCTTGGCTTAGCTTATGTACCAACGGAGACCAACTTCATATTCTTTGATCTAGGTCGAGATAGTGGGCCGGTTTTCGCTAGACTACTAGATGACGGTGTAATCACTCGCATGGGCGGAGTGTTTGGATGCCCTACTTGGCTTAGAGTAACTATAGGTACTGCAAAGGAAAACCGGAGATTTATCAATTCCTTAGAGAAAGCACTGTAGATTGACCCATGTGAAGTATTTCGCCATGGTACTCAAGAGGGAGTGAGATGTATTGATCGTTGTTATGGAACATAGGGCATCCCAGGAAACGGTGGATGCCGTTATCACTAGGTTAGAACAGCTCGGCTTCGATACCCATCTATCAGTGGGTGTAGAAAGAACGATTATCGGAGCCATTGGCCAAAAACGACCAGAGTATATAGAACAGTTAGGTGCAATGGCAGGGGTAGAAAGAATTGTGCCTATTTTGCAGCCGTTCAAATTGGCTGGCCGGGAGTTTCATGCTGAACCGAGTCAGGTGCAGGTGGGTGCAGTGACCATTGGTGGCGATGAGTTGGTCATGATGGCAGGCCCCTGTGCCGTAGAAAGCGAAGCACAGCTGATTGAAATTGCCAGGGATATTAAGGCGGCGGGGGCCCATATGTTGAGGGGTGGTGCCTTCAAGCCTCGTACTTCGCCATATTCCTTCCAAGGGCTGGAAGAGGAAGGTTTGCGCATTTTGGCGACGGCAAGGGAAGAGACGGGCTTGCCGGTGGTGACGGAGATTGTTAATCCCCGGGATGTGGAGTTGGTAGTACAATATGCCGACATGTTGCAGATAGGTGCCCGTAACATGCAGAACTTCACTTTACTGCGGGAAGTGGGCAGATCTAGAAAACCAGTATTGCTTAAACGGGGCTTATCGGCCACTGTAGAGGAATGGCTCATGGCCGCTGAATACATTATCTCCAGTGGCAATGACCAGGTCGTCCTGTGTGAACGAGGTATCCGCACCTATGAAACAGGGACACGCAATACCTTAGACCTCAGTGCAGTTCCCGCGGTTAAGCATTACAGTCACCTGCCCATAATCGTTGATCCAAGCCATGGGACAGGTCGTTGGAGGTATGTTACACCCATGGCAAAGGCAGCGGTAGCCGCTGGGGCTGATGGGTTAATGGTGGAGGTCCACTGCCGACCAGAAGAGGCCTTGTCCGATGGGGCTCAGTCATTGACTCCAGAGAATTTCCGCGAGCTAATGCAAGCAATCAAGTCAGTAGCCGAGGCAGTAGGGCGCCGAAGCGGACTGTCCACTATCGAGGTTTGAGGCAGTGGAGAGTAGACGTATAGCTATTGTGGGCTTGGGGTTAATCGGCGGTTCCTTAGCTTTTCGACTTAAGAGCAGAGGGCATTATGTCACTGGTTTTGATGTAGATCCTGAACGAGCCAACACAGCTTTGCATCTAGGTGCCATCGATGGAGTGGGCTTATCTTTGCTGGATGGAGTCAAGGATGTTGATGTCGTGTTTGTCGCTACACCGGTGGGGATTGTCTCTGAGATTGTAGCCGATATTGCACCCCATGTTGGGCAGGAGACGATTATCACCGATGTTGGTAGTGTGAAGCGACCCATTATGGAGAATGTTTCTAGAATGGATCTACCGGTTACCTTTGTCGGCGGGCATCCAATGGCAGGGCGAGAGCAAGGCGGCATTGCCGCCGCCGATCCTAACCTATTCGAGAACGCTGTATACGTGTTGACACCACCTATTGAACCCAAAGGGCCGTGGCCGGAGGCTTTGGCTGTGCTTAAGAGGGTGATTCAAGGGGATTTAGGGGCCAATGTAACCGTAATGGATGCGGTAACCCATGACGAGGTGGTCGCGGCAGTAAGTCACATGCCCCATGTGGCTGCTGCGGCTATAGTAAATGCCCTGGGTCAAACGGCAGAGAAGATTCCCAAGGCTTTGGCATTGGCTGCGGGGGGATTTAGAGATACTACCAGGATTGCCTCAGGTTCGCCAGAACTGTGGGCTGATATTTGCTTACATAATTCTGCCTCGGTACTGCGTTCTGTTGCCTATCTACAAGATCAGCTTGAGGGGTTTCAAGAGGCCTTACTTACCCGTGATGCCCAAGGGCTAGAAGAGTTTTTTGGTAAAGCTCGAGATCTCAGAGCCGAGGTCCCGGCGGCCCAAAGGGGTCTTATTCCTTCGATTTATGAAGTGATGGTGCCGGTGCCTGATACTCCCGGAGCAATCAGCGCCGTGACCAGCCTGTTAGCTAGTGCCGCTTTAAGCCTAAAGGATATAAGCATTGTGCGTCAGCGGGAGGGGGAAGTGGGAGCTTTGCGGCTGGGTTTGGCCGATGGAGCTTCCCGGGACTTGGCCCTGGAGATATTGCTGTCTGAGGGATATCGGGCGTATGGCCGATAGTCTATCTTGTAACGTTTTGTGGGCAGAGGGGACATGAATGTTTAGATATCTGTGGGTCAGTTGGTTCTATGGCACTGATGGTTTCATAGAGTACATGTGATTAGGGCTGAGCGTGGTGGTTAGGAGCAATTTATAAGAAAGTAGGAACATCTGTGATGCTAGAAGTAAGGCCATGTTCTAGGCTGGAAGGGACGGCTAGCGTCCCGGGGGACAAATCTGTTAGCCATCGAGCGGCGATTGTTGGGGCCCTAGCCCAAGGGGAGACGACAGTTCATGGGTTCTTAGAAAGTGAAGACTGCCTTGCGACCTTGCACTGCCTATCCCAGCTAGGCGTATCTATAGAACGCCTTGGGCCAGGTGCGTATAATATTTGCGGTAGGGGCGGTTTGGGCTTTGAGGAACCAAGTGATGTGTTAGATTGTGGAAACTCGGGTACAACGATGCGCTTACTCGCTGGTCTTCTGGCCTCTCAACCGTTTTTCTCGGTCTTGACAGGTGATGCTTCACTTCGCACTAGGCCCATGGCAAGGGTGATTAGACCGCTGGAATCCATGGGGGCCCGCATCTGTGGCCGACAGTCCAATACAAAGGCTCCTCTGGCCATCTTAGGGACTTCGCCATTGCGAGGCATATCCTATATGTCACCTACAGCTAGCGCGCAGGTAAAAAGTGCTATACTATTGGCAGGGTTAGCTGCGGAAGGGAAAGTGAGTATCCAAGAACCAGCCCTATCCCGCAATCATACTGAACTAATGCTAGAACATTTGGGAGTACCTGTAGTAACTAAGGGCTCTAGGATCACCATGGAAGGTGGTGTTGTGCCTAAAGGTAGCACAATCCAGGTGCCCGGTGATATTTCATCGGCAGCTTTTCCCATGGTGGCAGCGGCCATCATCCCTAACTCCGATGTAGTGCTTCAAAACGTGGGGGTGAACCCTACCCGCCGAGGTATTATCGAAGTGTTACTGGCCATGGGAGCTGATATGACCGTTTCTCCCATGGACCAAGCAGGGGAGCCCCGGGCTTCGATCCATATTCGAGGGTCTAGTCTACGTGGTATTCGAGTAGAAGGTCCCATCATACCCACCTTAATCGATGAATTGCCAGCCATCGCTGTGGCGGCCGCCTATGCCCAAGGCACAACCGTGATTAAGGATGCCGGGGAGCTTCGGGTAAAAGAATGCGACCGCATAGCTGCCATGACCCAAGAGTTGTCACGACTTGGTGTGGATATCATAGAAAAACCAGATGGTTGGGTTATCCAAGGACATGGTGGCGCAGGTATCAAGGGAGGAAGGGCAAACGGCTTTGGAGATCATAGGGTTATTATGGCTTTAGCTGTTTTAGGTCTTGGTGCAAGTAGCCCTCTATCCATTGGCGGTGCCGGGGCCACGGAAATTTCATTTCCTGGTTTTACACATCTATTTGGGCGATTAGGCGCTTCCATGGAAGTGAGTTGTTCGGACTAGTTCCGCTTTCCATCACAAAGAAACGCCTAGAAGGCTCAAGACGCAGGAGTATATTCTCTGGCAACGAATATGGTAATTGGTGTTAGTTTATTTGTGAGAATGCTCCTGATGGGAAGGGGATCTTTTTGCAGACAGGCAAATGCAGTATTGCCATTGATGGCCCCGCGGGGGCAGGTAAGAGCTCAGTGGCCCGAATACTGGCCGAACGATTAGGGTTTTTGCATATCGACACCGGTGCGCTATATAGAGTGTTGACTCTCCAGGTCATGCGGGAAGGGGTAAAACCTACGGAAGCGGTTGACGTAGTTAGGGTGGCGAAGGCCGCCAAGATTCAGATAGTGCCAGGACCCCAAGGGATCAAGGTCCTGCTTGATGGGGAAGATGTCAGTGATGCCATTCGTGAGCCGGCAGTTAGTGAGAATGTCTCCCTAGTAGCTCAACATGCTGAAGTACGGGATTATCTTTTAGTATTGCAGAGACAACTGGCTGCCGATGGTGGTACAGTAATGGATGGTAGAGATATTGGCACTGTAGTGCTTCCCGATGCCGAGCTAAAGATATTTTTGACAGCTAGTGCTGAGGAGCGAGCTAGGCGACGGATGAAAGAGCTTCGCACCCAGGGGCATAAGGTAACGTACAAAGATGTTTTACTGTCGATACGAGCAAGGGATAACCTAGATGCAGAAAGGCTAGTTGCTCCTTTGAGGGCTGCGGCCGATGCTATTCCAATAGATACTACCGGTAAAGATGTAGATGCCGTTGTAGAAGAGATCCTTGGATATCTTTCTGCTGTGGGAGGACTTGAAGGGTGTTCTATGGATTCGTAAGATTCTGGGTGAGGTTGTGCTTCCGATTGTATTTTCGCTGGGAAGTCTATGGCAGTCATCACCTACCACCTAAGGGTGGTGTCATTTTGGCTTCCAATCACGTAAGCTACCTAGATCCGCCCTTGATGGGATGTGCGGTCAATCGGCCTGTACATTTTATGGGCAAGAAGGAACTCTTTGACATACCGCTGTTTGGGCGGATTTTCCGGAAGCTGTATGCCTTTCCCGTTGAGCGAAATGGCGCGGATAGACAGGCGATTAGGCAAGCACTAACTGTGATTAATCAAGGTGGAGTATTAGGCATATTTCCTGAGGGGACCCGGGGCGATGGCACTGCTTTACTGAAGCCACAGTTGGGCACAGTGCTTTTGGCTTCAAAATCCGGGGCCCCTATCGTGCCTATGGCCATTGTTGGAGCGGAAAAGGCAGTGCCTCCGGGTAAGTGTATTCCCCGCCCCGGGAAAATCAAGATATATATTGGGGCCCCCATTTACTTACCAGACATCCCCAGGGATTCTTACCGGGAGTCGATGGGTGAGTATAGTCAAGAACTGATGAATAGGATCGATGAGCTTCGCTCCCAGGGCATGATCGCGGCCTAGGGGAGTTGTCTCGTAGTGGTCTTTTTCATAAAGTGTGGGTGAAGAGGGAGGGTTTAGGTCGTCAGCACAGAAGAAAGCATTAGGGTTACTGTGTTTTTTGTTGCCGTCGATGGCTAATACTATTGGCAGGAGGGAAAAGATGGCTTG
>JAAZMF010000050.1 GCA_012798955.1 Bacillota bacterium
CAGAACATGGTCGAGTGGTCTCTCGAATCTAATGCACAGGCTCAATGAAACTGGCACGGTGATTTAGTGAACCTCTAGCACTAACATCGGAGAGAGTCCCTGACCCGATAATCGTTGACTCACTCTTACTGATTTATTGCCATATAGATTGATCAGATAGTGGGGTACCATTAATACCTGACCCGGGATCATCATAGAACCCAGCATGATCACAAAGAGTAGCTCCTTACCGGGGAAATCAAGCCTAGCGAAGGCATATCCCGCCAATGAACAAGCGAATAATCTGCCTACGACGACACAGCCCGCGATGATAATACTATTAATAACCCAGCGAGAAAAATACGGTGTAATTCGGAAAACGGCTTGGTAATTTTCCAGGGTTACCCGCCTGGGTATTAGCCGTGGTGGCCATTCAAAGGCATCGGCCGGTGGCTTGAAGGATGTTGATAGAGTAAAAAGGAAAGGCCCAAAGGTGATGACTGTGATCACCAATACCAATAGGTATATGAACCCTTTGTGCAAACGCTTCTTCCACAAGGTGGCCATCTCCATTCTAGTAGTAGATTTCTACATCCAGTACTTTTCTTTGAGCTGTGCTAAACGCGAATATCACAAAGGCCAAAACCCACGCGATGGCCGAAGCATAGCCCATTCGGAAATAGTTAAAGGCGTTAATATATATCAGATATGATACGGTGGTCGTAGCATTCATAGGTCCCCCACCAGTCATAATATATATCTCTGTAAACACCTGGAAGGCGCCAATCGCCCCCAGTATGGCAACAAGCGTCACTATGGGCCGAAGTAGGGGTACAGTTATATAACGAAATGAATGAAAACCTGTAGCCCCATCGATCTCGGCCGCTTCATAAACGGAACGGGGAATATCCTGTAACCCAGCCAAGAAAATAAGCATATATCTGCCCACATTTGACCAGATCCCAACGATTATGACAGCTGGTAACGCGGCCTGTACGTTATTTAACCAATCGACATTACTATGAATACCTAAGAGACCTAAAGCATAGTTAAAGATGCCATCTCTAAAGAACATCCAGGTGAATATCAAGGAAATAACCACTGAAGGTGTGACGGCGGGTACATAGAAAGCGGCTCTAAAAAAGGCCCGTCCCACCAACTTGCGATTCAGAAGGTTGGCCACCAAGAGGGCAAGTATGGTCTGCATAGCAACAGTAACTACGGCATATGTGAAGGTATTGCCCATGGCTTTGCGGAAAAGCTCTGAACCAAACAGTTCCACATAGTTGGCAAGGCCAATGAAAACCGGTGTCGTAAACACACTATAGTCATAAAAACTCATGCTAAAGGCATGGATAACTGCATACACTGTAAAAATGCCAAACAGTATCAGAAAAGGGGATAGGCAAAGATAGGCTACAGCTGTCTCCACCATTTGTTGTTTGGAAAATAGGCGTTTTCTCATATCATTACTCCCCTTTGCGAGCAATTACATCCACGGGGAAGGGCTAAGCCCCTCCCCACCAGCAATGGACTATTTCATAACTTTTTTCAGATTAGCCTCTGCCTTCTTGAGTGCTTCTTCTGGTTCAACATTCCCCACTACTACGGCATCAAATGCCTTTTCTACCTCATCAATCACTTGCTGGCTATAGCGACCATACTGGTTAGGCTTGGAGTAAGGCACTCCAGCCATAACCGCCTGGGACTCCACAGCATCATCGAAATGTGGGTGTTCAAAGAGCTCAGTGATGGACGGCAGCACATGACCGCTCTCCAGGATACGGATCTGGTTTTCCTGACCGGAGAGATACTGAATCAGCTGCCAAGCGGCTTCCGGATGCTTGGTTGTCTTAGGGATCGAGTAGGAGACTGTAAAGGAGATGTTACCTCTGCCTTTTGGACCTATGGGCAACTCTACTGCGCTCCAGTCTAGATCAGGATAGTTGCTAAATAGAGTTGGTATCGCCCAACCGCCCTCCATTGCCATGGCTACTCTACCTTGGCCGAAAGCATCTCTTTCACGATTAGTACCTACATCAGATGGCATCACAGCAATGCCCTTCTTGTGTAAATCCGTATAGAATTTGAAGGCCTCGATAAAGGCAGGTTCGGTGATGGCAAGACTACCGTCTTCATTGATCACGTTGCCACCATTTTGGTAAATGAGGGACAACCAACGGGGCGGCCACTTACCCAGTACAAGACCATAGACACTATCAACTGCCCGACCTTCGCTTCTAGTCAAGCGGGTAGCAGCATCCTCCAGATCTTTCCAAGTCCAATCTCTAGTGGGATACTCAACACCAGCCTCATCGAAAATGGCCTTGTTGTAGTAAAGTACCATCGTGTTGAAGTCTTTTGGAATACCATATATATGACCATCATGCCGGAAGGCATCTAATAGAGCCGAGGCATACATGGCAGGGTCTGTGCCCGTCTTCTCCATCAGACTATCAAGGGGAAGCAAGGCGCCGGTAGCCATGAACTGTGGGGCGTAGACAGCGTCTACAAAAAACACATCCGGTGCATTCTTAGCAGCGAGCATCACCTGGATTTTGGTCAGATAATCCACAGGAATCGGTTCATAGCGCACCTTAATATCAGGGTGCTGGGCTTCAAAGGCGTCTAGCTGCTCTCTCATTAGGGCTTCAATCTCTGGGCCGGCAGACCACCCGGATATACGAATAGAAACAGGTGCGGCAACCGCCACGGTAGCTAAAATCGCGACAAGCATGATCGTCAGCAATGTTATCCTTGTTGTCTTCATTTTTACCCTCCATCCGTAGTGATTCACATTTGGTTCATCATCATCTGCGTCCACCCGCTAGGACTGCCTAGCGAGCTGCAACAATCTCTGCCCTGTCATGGCATCGGTGACCAAAATATCAATCCAATGTCCATAAAGAGTAGCTAAGATGGGTGCTAGCTTATGTTCTCCCCCGGCGACAGCCACAACAGCGTCGGCTTCTCTCAGCTTAGGGCTGGAGTTGACCTGTACTGTCGAAAAATCGAGCACAAATGTCACCTACTAGCCCCCGGTGATAGATCTCAGCCACTTCATCTCCTAGAGATCTGGCTAGAATCTCCGACAATCGAGGTTGAGTAGTCCCAATGCCCACTATTGCCAAATCAAGATCATCCCAGCTAGCCAAGGCCTCCTTAACATAGGCATCATTGAGCAAAGCCTGTTTTGTCACCGGTTTCTCTACCAATAGTGGCAGGTAGAACGACACCCACCGCCCTTGACATATCTCGGCAAAGTGCCGGCAGATCTCGCTAACCTGGGCTTGGGCAGATTGCTCAGGGATCCAACCTAGTAGAGGCACAAAAGCAGAACTATAGATTCCGTGGTAGCGCGATGCGTTACTTGGACTCACTTCATGGAGCTGATGATCCCTTCGGCAAAGTGCCGTTGCAGAACGAGGAATATCAATATTGTTGGCAACACACTAATGGAAACTGCTAACATCAACATGCCATAGTCGGTAACATAGCCGGCTATAAGACCAGATATCAAAAGTGGCATCGTCTTGCTTCCCGGGGTTTGCATAATGATCAATGGCCATAGATAGCTATTCCAAGCGCCCATGAAGGTGATTATGGCTGCTGTTGCGTAGGTGGATCTCATGATTGGTATGTACATCCTGAGAAATATCCCCAACTCACCCATCCCCTCTATTCTCGAGGCTTCAATAACCTCCTGGGGAAAATACCTAGCACTTTGCCTAAACAAGAATATCAAAAAAGCTGTGGATACAGTTGGCAAAACAAAGGCCGTGGTGGTACTTAGTAAATTCAATTTGCCCACCATCATGAATAGCGGGATCATGATAGCCGCGAAGGGAATCATCATAGATAGCAGCAAGACCCCCATCAAGAAATCCTTCCCGCGATCGTGGTAGATCTCAAACCCATAGCCAGCCACAGAGCAAACTGCAAGGCTCGCTATAGTAGCCACAGACGCATTCCGGAAAGAGTTCCAAAGGGCCTGAGGAACATCGGCATTTATCGAAAGCGATCTGATGTTTTCCACAAGGTAAGCGCCAGGTAGTAGTCTACCGGAAAGCACATCTACACTATTGTTAGTTGCCGAAATCAACATCCATAGTAGCGGGAATAGCGATACGAATGCCGCCGAGCATAGAAACAGGTATTTTGCCGCGATGGCAACATGTTTTCTAGTCATCGCTTGTCACCTAACTTCATTTGAAATACCGCCAAAACGGCGACTAAAGTAAACACGATGAATGAAATGGCGGCAGCATATCCAAATCGAGGTGAGTATTGAAATGATAGGCGATATATGTATTGGGATATGGAAAGTGTAGCATTGGCCGGGCCACCATTGGTCAGGTTCATTGGTTCGTCAAACAGCTGTAGAGTACCATTTGTGCTCATGATCGCGGTCAAAAGTATTATCGGCTGCAGTAGAGGTATTGTGATCCTAAGAAATCTATCGATTCCGCTAGCGCCATCGATTACTGCCGCTTCATAGATTGCAGGGTCAATATTTTGCAGGCCAGCTAGAAAAAAGACCATGTTGTACCCGGTCCATCGCCAAGTAAGAGCTGTAACTATCACGATTCTAGCTGCCCATGGGTGTCCGATCCAGTTAATGGGCCGTGCTATTAGGTTCAAGTTCATTAATGTAGCATTGACAAACCCATTTAGAGCAAACATAGATCGAAAGATGATGGAATAGGAGACCAAAGATGTAGCACAGGGCAAGAAGATGGCTGCGCGGAAAAAGCCCCTAAATTTCAAGCTACTGTCATTCAAAAGCTGAGCTAGCACTAAGGCAAGCATGAGCATGACGGGAACCTGCAGGATCAGATAGATAAGCACGTTATTTAGTGACTTCTTGAACAGGCTATCGGCCAAAAGTCTCCTATAGTTAAAGAGCCCGGCGTAGTTGAGACTAACCCCCACGCCAGTATGGAAGGATAACACGAAAGCTCTAACTATGGGATAAAAGTAGAACGTGAAAATCAGGAGTGTTGCGGGCAGTACAAAGCCCCAACCCACTAGCTTTTGCCTTGTCTTTAGATCCATGACTTCCTACAACCCTTTCCCTCCGTTATCCCGGGTGTTTGTGGCTAAGTCCACTTAGAGCGGAAGTTACCTTTCTTCACACATGTTCCTGTTGGTTATTTGGGCAAGTAAGGGTGCTGCAAAGCAGTCTGATACCGATACAGCTAGGGCAGATTTGTCTTGCAGCACCCACCAATGACACATCAAAGAGGACTAACCACCATTGCCACGCTATGGACCCATAAGGAACAGAACCGTATCTTCAGCCTCCCTCAATGCGGCATCCATGCTAGCACCGGCCAGCATCTGTGAGACTGCTACAGCAATTGCTTCCCTTGCCTCATAGTTGTAGACGCCATAGCCAACTTTTGGAACTCTGGACGCAAAGTCAGTAATATCGGCATAAATCGCCTGTCCCCCAAAAAACTCTTGGGGCTCATTGTATACCCCACTATCGCCTGCAGGCAGATAGGTAGCCAGTGCGCCAGAAGGAGGCAAGATCGTCTCATAGAGCTCTACACTACCTGCAAAGGTGTTGGCCAAAAAGTCTGTGGCAACCTCAGGATGCTTAGAGCTAGATAGAACCATCCAGCTCGAGCCACCTACACTACTATAGTTGGTGACACCCTGAGATTTCTCAAGCCTGGGCATATTAGTAATCCGCCAGAGCCCTTTGTGGTCTTCATGCACTGTGATTGAGCCAATGATCCAGCAGCCATTGATGGTGCCCGCTACAGTATCTCTGTGCATCGAGCTTATATACTGCTCCCAATCATTTACTTGTACTAGCACACCACTCTTAACAAGCTCAATATAGACCTCTATGGCTTCTTTGAGAACATCATTGTCTGCGATAAAGACCTCACCATCTTTGTCAAACATCCAGACTCCCGCGCTTTGTAGTAGGGCCATCAGCAAGTCGGGGGAATCGGCAACACCAGAGAGCAAAGGCTTTCCTGTTTTAGCCAAAACATCTTTGCCAATTTCGATATATCTTGACCAAGGTATATCAGTAAAGTCCTCCACCGAGTATCCGGCTTCTTCGAGGATGTCGACCCTTAAGGCATTAATCGCCGTTCCATTATCAAAGGGTATCCCATAGTTCCTGCCATCCACACTTGTTAAGGCGATTTTGTAGTCCGCGAATTTGCCAAAATCAATGCCTGAATCAGTCAAGTCGACAAAGGTACCGGGATAGCTCTTAACGTTCTTTGTACAAGCATTGTCTTGCATAAGTAATATGTCAGGCAATGTATCCTTCTGGCCTGCCATGACCGCTGTAGTTAGCTTAGTCTGCACATCATTCCAAGGCGTTTCCACGATATTAATCTTGACATTAGGAGCTATCTTGGCATAAATCTTAGCTGCCTCTTCCATGGCAAACAGGTTAAACGCCGGATCCCAACACCAAACTGTGACAGTGACTTCCTTATCTGTTTGGGCTACAGCTATGTTCCCGCCTACTGCCAAAAGCATGATCAGCACTAGCAGTAAAGATAGATTCCTTTTCATATCCTCCGATTTCCTCCTCTAGATGATGTGATCTTCCACAGGTACAAGCTGTGTTTGTTCGGAGGCACCTCCCCTCTTCACACTTTCTCGCTTTATAGATTATACGATCTTCATATAACTCCTCTGTATTTTCTCTATAGTGTAGTGCATTAGCAAAAAGACCCACCCAAATCGGGCAGGTCTTAGATAGACACTTCATCAAGAGGATAGTCGGTTATCAAGCTTTCGCTAGGGCCTTAGCTTAAAGGCAGCCCTGAATATAAATGCTGCATTCCAAACGTTTCTTAAGCAACGCGCAACTAAGCCCATCAGGCTGTTTGATATCATTATTTACACTAACAGCATTGGCGTGACAACCACCACTGCAAAAGAATCTTGCCCAGCACTTGCGGCATTCATCTTTACTTAGGACATGGGATGTTTGGAATATCTCCCTAAGGCCTTCGCTAAGTTGGCCATCCCGTATGTTGCCCATGAGGTATTCTGCTTGGCCCACGAATTGGTGACAGGGATAGATATCACCATTGGGTGTGATCGCGAGGTATTCACTTCCGGCCCCGCAACCAGTTAGCCTTTTCGATAGGCATTGCCCCTCAAGCAGTGAGAGGTTGAAATGATAGAATTCGAAGCCTGCGCCAGCTTGCTGCATCTTTACGTAATAATCGGCCAATCTGTCATACTGATGAAAAAGTTCCTCTAGATCCTCTAGCTTCAGTGCATAGGGCTCCCTAGGATTTGCCACAACCGGTTCCACTGACACCCGATCAAACCCTACTTCAACTAGGTGGCGCACATCCTCGAAGAAGTCCTTATTGTATGCAGTATATGTTCCCCGTACATAATATTGTCGTTCCTGGCGGAGCTTAGCCATGTGCTTAAGCCGGGGCAGGACGGTGTCATAGACCTTTACCCCCCGGGGAGCTATCCGTAAGCGATCATTGACCACCCGACGACCATCAAGACTCAGAACGATATTAAACATGGTCCTATCCAGATAATCCGCCGTCTCCTCATCTAGAAGCATGCCATTGGTTGTTAAGGTAAAGCGAATCTCCTTGCCCATAGACTCTGCCCGGGAGGTGGCATACTCCACCGTTGTCTTGACAACGGGCAAGTTCAAAAGGGGTTCCCCTCCAAAAAAATCCACTTCCACCCGTTCTCGCCCCTCACTATTGGCCAAAAGGAAATCTATAGCACCCTGGGCCACAGATGCGGGCATATTTAGCCGATCCCCACCGAAGTTGCCGGTGCCAGCAAAGCAATAACGGCAGCGGAGGTTGCAGTCATGGGACACGTTTAGGCAAAGGGCCTTAAGCGAATATCCTACACCTCCGTCCTGAGCCCAATCTTGGACATAGGCATCATCGTGAAAAAGCAAGCCTGCTTCAACTAATCCCATTAAGTCACTGGCAGCATCTTTGACTTCTTCTTCTCCATATTTAGCAAATAGTCCCTGGCACCCATCTAGTACATCACCGAGGGAAATGCTGTTGCCTCGTGGCTTTGGTTCTCCCCGGCCTAAGCTATTTTCCTGTCCATTGGCCCCAATGCCTTCAAGTTCCAGCCAAACACCTAACACATCATAGGCTATATCATCTAGTTCGTGGACAGAGGCACTACCACCGTCAACGGCAAAATACCGTTCTCCTTGACGGAATCTGTGTACTGTAATCATTGAATCATCACCCTTTTGTCTCTGGCAAGCAAAATCCACGAGTCAGCCACTAAATCTCTGCTCGTGGATTTGCGTGCGTGGGTAATACTGGAGTTACTTATTCTCGCAGGCAATATTGCCTACAGTGCAGGAAGTCTTGCAGGCCGACTGACAAGCAGCTTGGCATTTGCCACAACCACCTGTCTCTAGGCTAGCCTGTAGGTTATACTTGCTCAAAGTCTTAACATGACGACGATTAGTCTTTTTCATAAGTTTGGCCTGAATACCGATCCATCTTGACCGAAATAGGCCGTCCCTCCTTGAATTTTGGTCTACTCTTAGCGCTCAACTAGGTGGCAAGCCACAAAATGTCCTCCACCCACATCGGCAAACTCGGGTTCCCTTTCCTTGCAGATATCGGTAGCCACAGGGCACCGGGTATGGAATCTGCATCCCGTCGGTGGATTAATCGGTGAAGGTACATCACCCTCCAAGATGACCCGTTCTCGGGTCAGCGTCGGGTCGGGGATAGGAATGGCCGACAGCAGTGCCTTTGTGTAAGGGTGTAACGGATTATCATAAAGGGCCTGTTTGGAAGTGAGCTCCACTATCTTCCCTAAATACATTACAGCCACCCGATCAGAAATATGCTTAACAACACTCAAGTCATGGGCGATAAACAAATAGGTCAAGCCATACTCTTGCTGCAAATCCTGTAGCAAATTGACAACCTGGGCTTGTATGGACACGTCTAAGGCCGAGACTGGCTCATCACACACTATAATCTTGGGATTTACGGCAAGGGCCCTTGCTACTCCAATCCGCTGCCGTTGACCGCCACTAAACTCGTGGGGATAGCGCCGGGCATGATAGCTGGCTAAGCCAACAACCTCCAAAAGCTCCTGAACCCGCTTTTCCTTCTCCCGACCCCGGGCAATACCATGGATCTGCATTGGCTCCCCGATGATATCTCCCACTGTCATGCGGGGATTCAAAGAAGCATAGGGATCTTGGAAGATTATCTGCATATCTCGCCTAAGCTCCCGCATCTCTTCTCTGCCTAGCTCCAAAACGTTGCGACCCTCAAACCACACTTCTCCGGCAGTGGCCTCGATCAGTCGCAGGATCAACCGCCCTGTGGTGGATTTTCCGCAACCAGATTCTCCAACTAACCCCAAGGTCTCCCCACGATTAATGGCAAAGGAGACGCCATCAACGGCCTGTACTGCCCCTACCTGCTTCGATAAGATGAAACCCCTGGTTATGGGGAAGTGCTTAACTAAGTTTTTTACTTCCAGTAATGGCGCTGCACCCATCTCATCCGACCTCCTTTAGCCTGCGATATTCGGTGTATTTCCAACAGGCCACCTCATGGTTTGGCTTGTGGGCCACCAATGGAGGCTCTTCTAACTTGCAGATCTCCCGGGCTTCCTTGCACCGAGGATGAAAGCGACAGCCTTCCGGCATAAAGGCGGGGTTTGGCACTACGCCATCAATTACCTGCAACCGCTCTTGTTGCTCCGTTAGCTTAGGGATAGAGCCAAGCAATCCTAAAGTGTAAGGATGCATTGGATCGCCAAAAAGGGGCTTCACATCTGCCCTTTCCACTATCTTCCCCGCGTACATCACAACAACCTTCTCTGCGAGCTCTGCCACTACGCCAAGATCATGGGTGATTAGCATAATTGATGTGCCAAATTCATCACGCAAATGTCTCATCAAATCTAGGATCTGAGCCTGAATAGTCACATCTAAAGCCGTAGTCGGCTCATCGGCGATGAGCAAAGTTGGATTACACGACAAGGCCATGGCAATCATCACTCTTTGTCTCATACCACCACTCAACTGATGGGGGTACTCATCGATGCGGGTCTCAGGTGACGGAATGCCTACCAAATGCAGCATCCGAATGGCTTGCTTACGGGCGGCAGCCTTATCCAATTTTTGATGCAAGACAATCGCTTCCATAATCTGATTACCTATGGTAAAGACCGGGTTAAGCGATGTCATAGGTTCCTGGAAAATCATGGAGATGTCATTGCCTCGAATTTTACGCATCTCGGCCTCGGTCTTTTTCAACAAGTCGGATCCCTCAAAGATAATCTCCCCACCGACAATCTTACCCGGCGGATTAGGGATTAACCCCATGATGGAAAGTGAGGTCACACTCTTACCGCAACCGGATTCCCCCACAATCCCTAGGGTCTCTCCCCTGTTCAAAGTGAAATCCACGCCATCTACAGCGGGAACAACGCCATCATCAGTATAGAAATAGGTCTTTAGACCCCGGACTTCAAGTAGTTTTTCTGCCACTACCCTCGCCTCCCCCTCTAGCACAAAACATGAGCAACCATTTTCTGGAGCCCAGGGTTGCATCTTAGGCCCACAGATAGCTATTCTGCCATATTCCACAAAACTTCGCCTTTCCCTGCGCTATTTATTTAATCGTGGGTCTAGCGCGTCCCTCAAGCCATCTCCCAAGAGGTTAAAGCCCAGCACTGTCAAGGAAATTGCCGCACCGGGGAAAACCGACCACCACCACTGGCCAGACAAAAGATAATCCTTACCTTGATTAATCATATATCCCCAGCTTGGTGTAGGTGGCTGAGTACCAAACCCCAAGAACGTCAATGAGGCTTCAATCATGATCATAGAGCCCATACCCAGGGTTATCTGCACAATCACCGGGGCGATTACATTGGGCAATATGTGCCGAAATATGACCTTAAAATCCTCAGCACCTACGGCCCTAGCCGCCTCCACGAATTCGGTTTCCTTAATGGACAGCACTTGGCCTCGAACTACCCTGGCAATAGAGGGCCAGCTCACAAAACCAATGGCCACGTATACAAGGCCCAGACTTGCCGGGCGAAACGCTACTATGGATAACACAAACAAGAGAAAAGGAAAAGCATAGATCACGTTAATCAACCAGCTAATAGAACCATCAACCCTGCCACCGTAATAACCGGCTACCGCGCCCAAGGTGACACCAATTACCAAGGATACTACACTAGCAGCCACTGCAATAGTCAACGAAATTCTAGTTCCATAGATGGTGCGACTTAGAATATCCCGCCCATAAAGATCTGTACCAAACCAGTGCTTAGCACTAGGCGGTGCTAACCTAACTGATTTCCCTTCTGTCCAGATAAGTTGCTCGATCGGATCATAGGGAGCCACAAAAGGAGCAAATATGGCAAGAAAAATCATAAATAGGACCAAAACCAAGCCCAGCATAGCTAGACGGTTTTTCTTAAGTCGCCGCCAGCCATCTAGCCAAAGACTCCGACTTTTGGGCTCCCCTCCAGTCTCTATTCGCCCTATCCCGGCAGGCTCAAATGCCGCTTCTCCCTTACTCACCTTTATCCCCTCCAATAGGCACAAGTTGGCCCGACCTTCTTTAAGTTAATCATCAATCATACCGAATACGGGGATCAAACAGGGCATATGACATGTCAACTATCAAGTTAGAGATAATGAAAAGCCCTGCCAAAAACAGCACTTCTCCCCGAATAATGGGAAAGTCACGGTAAGTTAAGGCCTCCACGAATAGCCGCCCGATGCCAGGCCATTGGAATACCGATTCAATGAGCACAACCCCGCTCAGTAGGCTAGCTGTCTCCACCCCTATAATGGTCACTACTGGGATCATAGCGTTTTTTAGGGCATGCTTCAAAACCACTGTTTTTGCGCCCAAACCTTTAGCCCAAGCTGTCCTAATATAATCCTGCCTGATCACTTCAAGCATACTAGATCTGGTCATCCGAGCAATCAAGGCAGCAGGCCGGATGCCCAGGGTCACAGCTGGCAAAATCAAATAGATAAACTCACCATCCCCAGTACCAGTACCGGGAATCCATCTCAAGACTACGGCAAAGACATATATGAAGAGCAGACCAATCCAAAAGGATGGTGCCGAGATCCCCAATAGAGCCACAAACATACTGCCATAGTCTAGCCAAGAATACTGTTTGACTGCAGATATGATACCAAAGGTCAGACCGAGCACTATGGCAATTACCATGCCAGCCAAGCCCAACTTCACAGTTGCGGGAAACCGAGTCCAAATAGCTTCATTGACATCCATATTATTGCGATAGGATCTACCTAAATCAAATGTGATGGCCGATTTGAAAAACTTGGCCATTTGTACCAATATGGGATCGTCAAGACCCATTTCATGGCGAATCTTAGCGATAGTCTCCGGTTTACCCGCTTGCCCCGCCATGATGCGGGCGGGATCACCGGGGACTATGGTCGTCAGTATGAAAACAACCACAATAACACCAATAAATACTGGGATCGCACCCATTAAGCGGCGAACTGCGTAGCGTCCCATATTATCCCTCCCCATCCACGTACAACCAAACGCAAAATCACAGATAAGGCGACTTGACCACAGAGGATTCCCCAAAGGCCAAGCCGCCATTGTACTTTGTTTCTACTTAGCTAACTAAGGGGTTACTGATCTAGCCATACTTTGGTGAATTTGTTGGTGTATTGACCAAAGGCAGGTAGCTCATAACCTCTGGCAAAATCCCTAATCAAAGTATGATCAACATAGTGATAGATGAAGAGCCAAGGGGCCTCATCCACCACGATCTGCTCAGCTAGCTGGTAGAGATTCCGCCGCTTCTCCTGATCACCCTCGAGTCTTGCCCCCTGGGTGAGGGAATTGAACTTATCGTTGTTAAAACGAGAGTAGTTCCCCTGCGGTCCAATATTATCGCCGTGGAGTAGTACATACAGGAAGTTGTCTGGATCAGGATAGTCTACAACCCAGCCCATGCGGAAGAAGGGAACCTCTCCCCGCTCGGTGGTATCTAAGTGTACACCCCAGTCAACGTTGTGTAGGTTGATCTTGATGCCGACCTGAGCAAACTGGGCCTGCAAAGCCTCAGCAATACGCTTATGCCCAGCGTGGGTATTATACTGTAATGTGACTTCAATGCCTGAACCATAACCAGCCTCTTTAAGAAGAGCCTTAGCCTTTGCAGGATTATATTCATACCCTGCTAAGTCCTGGCTATAGCCAAACATACCAGGAGGCAATACTCCCTTGGCAGGGCTGGCTCGGCCTTCTAGCACTAGGTCAATCAAAGCCTCACGGTTGATAGCATAGTTGAAAGCTTGGCGTACCCTTTTGTCGTTAAAGGGCTCTGTCTCAACGTTGAATCCGTAGTAGTAGGTACCCATCTGCGGACGCTCGTAGAAGACACCGACGTCACCACTCTTGGCTTCCTCGTAGTAAGGATCATCTACATAGGTCTGGTAGATATTACCAAGCTTATACTCTGTGAACTCTATAGTCTGATCTACGATAATCCTAAACTCGATTCCGTCTAGATAAGGTAGCTGGTTACCTTCCTCGTCTTTTGCCCAATAGTTTTCATTGCGGGAGAGAACTACCTTCTCATCTTGGGCCCATGACTCAAACTTGAAGGGACCGGTTCCTACTGGATGGAAGTTGAAGTCCGCTGTACCCCACTTTTCTACGTCTTCCTTGGGCAACACAACGAAGGTATTGTAAGTGAGCACCTGAACAAACGGTGCAAATGGATAAGTAGTCTCTATCTCTAGGGTGTAATCATCAATGGCTCTTACACCTGCTAGGCTAGAAGCCTTACCCGACATGTAATCGTCATAGCCCACGATCATGTCCACAAAATAGGCACGGGGTGAATTCGTCTCCGGGCTACAGATATAGTTGAACGTCCAGACCCAGTCATGGGCAGTAACTTCCCTGCCGCCATTAGCTGTCGGTGTGCCACCCTCAGTGCTAGCGTGGAACTTAACACCTTTGCGGAGATTGAAAACGAACCTAGTTCCCCCGTCTTCCACATCCCAAGACTCAGCTAACAGGGGCATGATCTCGCCATCGGGATCCAGACCAATTAGGGTCTCAAACAACTGGTACCCCACTTCTGCCGAAGTTGTGTCAGTGGCGAATACAGGGTCTAAATGTGGCGGGTTAGAACCAAGGGCATCTTTCCAAATGCCACCATACCGCCCCGTTGCGGCCACCATGCCACTCATCAAAGCAAGCGCCAAGACTGTAACCA
Organism: Bacillota bacterium; assembly: GCA_012798955.1. Taxonomy (GTDB): domain Bacteria; phylum Bacillota; class Limnochordia; order DTU087; family DTU087; genus JAAZMF01. The sequence goes on from JAAZMF010000050.1 coordinate 14,245, forward strand.
GCACGATAAATCTATACTTTCGCAACTATCTCACCCTCCTAGTAATCACAATCTAATAGCTACTAGAAATATATACTTCGCTAAATCGTCACGTTCCCCCTTTCGAGCTCTAAATCCATATTTTACTGTCGCAGGCGTGAACCCCGAAAAAACTTTACATTGAACTTATGTTTGTTTGTCCCCGGAGTATCAATCAGCCTGTTTTCCCAACCACCTTCAGCTCATAGTCCCCATCCCCAACTAGGATGAGGCGAACTGCATAGGCCGGGAATATGTTGAACTCCAATCCCACAGGAACACCTTGGGATACAATCAGATGGCCAGAGCGCAATACCGGCTCTCCTGGCATAATCCCTAGGCTATCAGCAATCTGGGGATCGGCTTGTTCCACTTCCAAACTTCTCTCCCGCAATCTGGTATATCCTGGTCCATTGAGACCAAGTAGTTTCCATAAAGGTAGATCACCCCGAAGCTTCTCCTTAGACAGACTAAGACCATCTGGAGTTACTAGGCGATTAACTACATGTGTTCCATCTAGTATGCGCACCCGACTGATCATCAGAAGGGATTCATCGGTTGCTACACCCAGGAGTATCGCCAACTTGGCGTCCTGAACCTTATGGACTTGTATCTCATCTACCTCTAGCCCTCTATGGGAGCTAACCGGCGACCTGCCCGTGCCCGATGGGCTCACTTCCGTGGAACCCTCTTCGTGTAGTCGTTTCTGCATCCTCCTGGCGTAGTTGCGCCTAAGCTCCATCAACGAGACCTTAGCCTCGGATAAAGTAGTGCGTACATACGGTGGGGTGGTCTCAACTGTAGCGGCAATCTCTTCGATCTTAAGAAATGGGTCTTGACGGGCAAGGGCCAAAATCTGTTCCTTTTTTGTTGTTGGAGCTACCGACATCTATCTACTTCCCTTCCTCGCCACAGTTTGCTTAAGTAGATGACCTTGCCAAGGCCAACTACATAATCAGCCCCACAGCGCCGATTCATGACAGGAGATTCAAACACATAACCCCCATAGGGCAGATCGCGAGGTATAGGCTTAGTTGTAGAGTTAATTCGTAATCACCTCGGAAAAATCCTTCTAACAAAAGCATAAAAAATCATCGTTTATCCTTTAGAGCCTAAAAAAATGCCCCGATGATGGGGAAGTCTTAGAGCCAAAGCTTTTGAAAATCCGGGCGGGATCGTGTATACAATATCCAACCCCTTTGAAAGGACCATCCCCATGCCGCTTTGTAAATATGACCTATTCACGCATAGTTATGCTCCCGTTTCGCCTTCAAAGATATCAGTTAGTCTGCCCGACAACAACATCTACAGGTACCGCTCCAAAACATGCCTGCCCCTATGCCACCATGATTCTAGCCGTCGGCCAATATTTGGCAGTATGGGCACTTCCACAGCGTGGGGTGGCCACATACCTCCATAAAGACGCAGATACCAACTATAGACGCCAAGTACCCGCTGAACATATAGACGTGTCTCTAGAAACGGGATATCGCCCACTGTCTCAAGCCGACCATCCCAACGCTTTTCCTTAAGCCAGCGACTGACATTACCCCGCCCTCCGTTATAGGCTGCCAAAGCCACAATCAGATTACCCTCGAACTCCTCTTGTAGCATGGCCATGTACCAGCTACCGATCCTAATATTCAGATCTGGAGCCTCTAGATCAAGCGATGCTCCACTGAGCCCAATCCTTTGGGCCACCCATTCAGCGGTCTCTGGCATAAGCTGCATTAGCCCGGTGGCGCCTTTAGGTGAACGGGCTGTAGGCCGAAAATTGCTTTCCACCCGGATGATTGCTGCCACTAAGTATGGATCCAGGGATGTTGTCTGGGTAGAAGCGGAGATCTCGGCAACATATTGAATGGGGTAGAACCATCGAAGAAACACCTGCCAATTGAGCAAGCTTGCCGTAATAGCTATGATCAATATTGAAAACAGACGCCATCGATACTGCAACAGTTCGGTAGCCCCTTCCCCATTACATCCGGTCTAAAACTTTGGCCCTCGATCTTCTGTTTCGGGGTATAGTAGATCCTCCAATAGTTTAGCTACTTGCTGGGCTGTCTCCTCCAATGTACCAGAGTTATCTATGACATAATGTGCCTGCTCCACCTTAGTCGATAGGGGTAGCTGAGCATTGATGCGACTTTGTGCCTCTCTTGCAGTCAGTCCGTCCCGTGCCTGCAGACGGGATATTTGTACCTCGGGTCGAACGTCTACAACTACAGTGACATCTACTTCCTTATCATATCCGATCTCAAAGAGCAAAGGAACATCAACAACCACAAGGGCTTCTCCCTTCCGCTCGGATGCTTCGATCCCCTGCTCGATCAACTCTATAACTCTTGGATGAATAATCTGATTAAGCCTTTCCCGGGCAGCATTGTCAGCGAAAACAGTCGTTCCCAATAGTCGCCGATTTATGTTCCCATCGGGCAGGAGGTACTCGTCCCCAAAGGTCTCCCGTATGGCATACCACGCGGGTTTGTGGGGCATCACCACATCTCTTGCAAAGATATCACTATCTAGTACAGTATAGCCTCTAGACCTGAACATATTGGCAACGGTGCTTTTTCCACTGGCGATCCCTCCGGTCAAACCCAGAATAATCACATGCTTACCCCCTTGCGGTAACAAACCACCACAGCCCCATCAGGATCAATACGCAACCTGGCAAGTAACGCCAGAAAGTGGTAGGTCCATCACTTTTCCCTGCCCACTTTCGCCCCACAAGCAATCCACCACTTAGGGCCAAGAAGCTTACCGCCATTACACTAATGCAAGTGGCAACTAAGGGAAATCCCATCAGAGCCGCGGCTAGACCCACACCCATGGCATCCAAAGCTAGCGCCAACCCAAGCAGGAGCGCTTCCCAGCCACTAATCACACCAGAGCAATCCAGGTCTGCCGTTAAGGGCTCCCGCAATATCTGAATCACCAAGCCAAAGGGCTGTAGGCGGAGATTAAAAATCATATCATCTTCCTCAGGCACTACTTCGATCGGCGGTAATACTTCAACCTGCCGCCGTCCCTGCACCATGCTCCAGCCACCTAATCCGATTAGAAGTGCCGCCCCAAGTCTAGGTAACATGACGCTACTTGAGTAATGTCCAAACACACTGCCAGCCTGCATGGATAACCAAACAGCAGCACCAGATATTGAGCTAGCGATAACTACAGACGTAAAAGGGACCCTCACACAACGCAATCCGTATGCTATACCGGCCGCAAAGCCATCTAGACTGATACCAATAGCGAGGATCAAAACTGCAAACATATTCACCCCTACACCCCCTACCTGATCAAAAGCCTATCTTTAGCCTATGAACAAACAGGGTGAAAGGGTCACTATGGGAAGTTCACTTCTAGACCTGACAATAGGCACAATAGTAGGAGCTACGACCGGCCAATTTGATCCTTGCGATGGGCCGCCCACAGCCCCTGCAGGTCTCCCCTTCCTTGCCATACACCTGCAACCGTTCCTGGAAACCCCCACTCTTGCCATCACCATCTACATAATCCCGAAACGTCGTGCCCCTAAAGCGAATACCCTCTCGGATAACCGCTCGGATGGACGTGTGGAGCCGTTGGATTTCGTCGAAGGTCAATGACCCGCCAGGCTTTCCGGGGAATATCCCCGCACGATATAGACTCTCATCTGCATAAATGTTACCAAGGCCACCTATGCGTCGCTGATCAAGGATCACTGACTTAACTGACGCAGTCCGCCCCTCCAATTGCGCTTTGAGGTATTCAGGGGTAAAGCCACTATCCAAAGGCTCAACACCCATGGTAGCTAGGCCTTTGATGGCTCCATACCCGGACTCATGCAGCAAATGCAGGGTTGCGAATTTCCGTTGATCAACTAGACGGAGTTCCAGATCACCATCCATATGTATCTGCAAAGAAGTATGCTTTTCCAAAGGCAACCCACTGGGCAATGCAGTTAATCTACCTGTCATGCGCAGGTGCAAAACTAATCTCGAGCCTGAGTCTAAAACAGCAATAAGGTACTTACCTCGACGGTCTAGCTTGACAAATCTGCGACTCTGCAAATAACTAACTAACTCCGATTCTGTGCAGTTCTGCAATAGCCTTGGATAGTGCACCTCTGTATCCAAAATCCTCCGCTTGAGGATTTTTGGCTCTAAAGTACGGCGCACTGTCTCTACCTCCGGAAGCTCTGGCACACTGCCACCTCACTTGTCAACCCAAACAGGGCTTGCATGAATTTAGCTTCTGTTTCATCTGTCTAGTGCAACCGAAGTGGCATCCAGCCAGTTTGGACCTGCCTTCACATCCACCACTAAGGGCACAGACAACTCCACAATTCCTTCCATCACTTGCTTAGTAAGCCGCGCTGTGGGAAGCAGATCATCTTTATGCACTTCCAAAACCAGCTCATCATGGACCTGAATCAGCATCTGTGCCCTAAGACCACTAATAGCTAGTTGCTTTTCCAGAGCCACCATGGCCATCTTGATGATGTCAGCGGCGGTCCCTTGGATAGGTGCATTCATCGCCGCTCGCTCGGCAAAATTCCGTAACGCCCAACGTCGGCTTGTAATATCCGGCAAATAACGACGCCGGCCAAAAAGTGTCTCAACATACCCCTGTTCTCTAGCCTCCGTGACTGTCCGATCTAGATATAGCTTGACCCCCGCATACTTTTCAAAGTATCGATCAATGTAAGTTTGGGCATCTTGGCGGGTAAGGCCAGTTCCTTTGGCAAGGCCGAAACTGCTAATTCCATAGATTATGCCGAAATTAATGGCCTTAGCCGCATCCCTGAGAGAAGGTGTTACATCCTCTAGCGCAAGCCCAAACACCTCCGCGGCGGTGCGAGAATGGATATCTGCACCAGCCCTAAAGGCATCCAACCAGATCTCATCTTGGGCCATATGGGCCAAGATGCGAAGTTCAATCTGGGAATAATCGGCAGTCAATAACACTGCATCAGGGCTACCAGCTACAAAGGCCTTGCGGATCCGCCTACCTTCCTCAGTCCTCACCGGGATATTCTGCAAATTGGGATTTACACTGGATAGACGCCCTGTAGCAGTTGCTGTCTGATGGAAGCTTGTATGAATTCGTCCACTAGTTGGGTGCACCAAGGGCTCCAAACTATCCAGATAAGTCGATTTGAGCTTCACCAATTGCCGATAGTCCATTAATAGCTCGGCAATCTCATGGTGCTCAGCTAGTTGCTCCAAGACTTCAGCGTCTGTGGATGGACCGGTCTTTGTTTCTTTGATAATCGGCAAGCCCAGTCCCTCAAAAAGTATTTCCGCCAACTGCTTAGGCGAATTGATGTTAAACTCGGTACCCGCCAGCACATAGATCCCATCTGTTAGCTCATCGATACGGTGCCCTAGTTCCTGGGAAATCCGTCGCAGCTCATCTGTATCTACAGCTACCCCTCGGCGCTCCATACATCCTAGCACCCTAGCTAATGGTAGCTCCACATCTTGGTACAAGCTATCCTGATCATGAAACTCGAGCTCAGCCCAAAGCGAATCCTTGAGGGTTGCCATATGGGCCAGCCTACCCTTGGATAGATCAACTAACCCATCAACATTGACTTCAGCGAGGGAAATAGCCTTAGCACCCTTACCGGTCAACTCATCTAGAGATGGCAAATATAGATCCAGCGTCTGTAAGAACACCGTCTCTATGCCTTTAATGCTCTGACCAGGATTCAATAGATATGCTGCCAACGAGATGTCAAACAGGGGTCCCGTAAGCTTCAATCCACAGTTTGCCAGGGCATGAAAAAGTGCCTTGGCATCAAAACAAACCTTGCTTATCTCTGGATTCTCTAAAGGTCCTCCTAAGACATCCTTAACTAGTGCCAAATCCAAAACATCTCCATTTGCATTATCTGCAAATATCGAACAATGGATGAATCCACCCTGCTTGCCATCGCTGATCCCGATAGCCACTAGCTTAGCATCAATAGTATCTGAACAATCAATATATGGATCTAGGTAAAGTGTTCCAACCTCAGCCGCATCTCGAATCTCAAGTCCGTCTAGAAAAGACTTAGCGTCATCCACTGATGCTAGAAATTCGTATTCAAACTTGCCTGATACATCGCTATCCTTGCCCTTCTCGTCCTCACCAAAATGCAGGCCCACTTGTTGGGGTTCCCCAGACAGCGACAGACGGGAGATCAAAGACCTGAATTCCAAGCGAGCAAAGAGCTGGTAAAGGGCGTCATCTTTCCAGAGGTCTTTGGCATATGGCGACAAATCCGCATCTACCGGCACACTGCAATGAATAGTGGCTAGCTCACGGCTGAGCAGAGCCTGCTGGGCATACTTAGCCACATTTTCCCTTTGCTTGCCCCGCAATTTGTCAACATTGGCCAAAACCCCATCTAGACTGCCATATTCCTGCAATAGTTTAACGCCTGTTTTGGGACCAATACCCGGAATCCCCGGAATATTGTCCGAAGTATCACCCATCAGGCCCTTGAGATCCGCTACTAAGCTAGGAGGAACGCCATGCCTATCCTCCACGTGCTGAGCATCATAGATCTCCAAATCTCGAATGCCCCGCCGGGTAATCAGTGCTTTGATGTTATCATCCACCAATTGCAGGCAATCCCGATCTCCCGTGACGATCAATACATCCCTTCCCAATGCCCCATGATAGCAGGCAAGGGTACCTATGATATCATCGGCTTCATAGCCCTCTAGTTCCACCACTGGTATGGAGAAACCCTTAACAATATCCTTAATTATCTGCACTTGGGGTACAAGATCATCTGGCATCTTAGGCCTGTGCCCCTTATAATCTTCAAATTGCTCATGACGGAAGGTTGGCCCCGACAAATCAAAGGCTACACCAATAAAATCTGGCTCTTCGTCTTCCAGTAATCGCAAAAGCATGTTCGTAAAGCCCAGGGCCGCGTTGGTGTGCTCGCCTGCGCTTGTTGTCATGGTGGGAAGCGCGTAAAAAGCCCTATGTAAAAGGCTGTGTCCATCCACCAGTACTACTTTGTCCCGGGAGCCGCCCCCATCGGCCAGCATACTATCACCTCAGGTTCTAAGATAAGTAAAAAACCGTATCAAAATAAACCAGCTTGAGTCTCACCAAGTATTCAATGCCACAGGGCTCTTTACCTCTTTAGCTCCCAGGGCACCCCAATTTTCCCAGTTTCGCTGGTAGATACTGTCTCTAGTCGGCATAATATGACACTCCAGTCGGAATTTACATGGAACTAGCTGTAGTATTGCTAATCTCGGTATGTTAGCATTATAGCAGACAGACAAGGACTTAAGGCCCACGACTTCAATAACATCGCTTATGGTCTAGTCTAGTATTACCAGATATTTAGGAAGGGAGAGGTTTACCCCTATGCGACGCTTTACGGTCTGGATGACAACACTAGCTCTCCTTGTAGTACTGGTCCTAAGTAGTGGGGCCAACGCGGCCGGACTCAAGGATATCTCAGCAAGTTGGGCTAAATCCGATATTGAGGCCCTAGTTAAAGATGGCATAATCAATGGTTATCCAGATGGTACTTTTCGTCCGGAAAATCCCGTTACCAGAGCTGAATTTGCGAGAATACTTGCCAGGGCTTTCCACTACGAGTCCTCTAGCAGAGGTGACTTTGGAGACATACGCAATCATTGGGCCGAAAAGGATATTAACGCGTTAGTAGAAAAAGGCATAATTCAGGGCTACCCCGATGGTAGCTTCAAGCCCGACGCCAAAATCAGCCGGGCTGAGATGGCTACCATGCTGACCAGGGCAGTCAAGCTCGATGGCGATTTCAGCGCCAATCAGTTTGCCTGGTGGCCAAGTTTCGAGGACGTACCCGAGACCTACTGGGCATACAACCAAGTGGAAATAGCTAACCGACTAGGCATCATACCCTCTGTGATCACCACAAGATTCCAGCCGGAACAGGCGGCTAATCGAGGTGAAACCGCGGCCATGGTCAGATCTGCCCGGGAGCTAGTTACAGTTCAGGGCACATTGCAGGCTGCTAGTAATCCAAGCACACTCATGGTAGCACCCCTGATCGGTCAGACTCTAGTCCTTGAAGTTGCTCCCGATGCCAGTATTTTACGGAATAGCACCAAAGCTGAATCTGGGGACTTGCTAGAAGGCGATCAGGTCTATGTAGTAACCAGCAGCTATGGTAGCGCCCAATTTGTCAAAGCTAGCGGTATCGTAACACAGGCCGATGTCATGTCCAAGGTTATGGACATCTCCAAAGGCCTTGTCACAAAAGAGCAACTCACAGCTATTCTCCGTGGTGATTGGCAATCTGTCCAAAATGAGATGAAATACAGCCTATATGATCAGCTGCTGAAAAACGATGTCAAGCCCCATGAAGCTGAAGCGATTATCACTCAAGACTGGACAGCCCTAGGGGGACTAGGTCAAGAGCGCTTGGCTGAGGCTCTATCACAGCAATGGGATATACCTGTAGAGCTCATCATCGCCTTGCTACAAAGGGATTGGAAATCCGCCCAAGAATATGGTCAAGTCGAGCTAACTCAGCGGATCCTAGGAGGACTCCTTAACGACAACAACTGACCGGGAATACCACTAACTGATCCATGGAAATAACCAGGACTTTAGTTCCACAAGGCTGCTTAGAAACCCCAAGCAGCCTTACTTTTTGACCGTTAGGGAACACCTGTGCGGATAGATGGTGAATATGCATGTCCTACTTCGCAATGACTAGCTTCCGTGAACTTATGCCGCTTTTCGTGGGATTTTAAGGCTTAGCCTATGATGGACGTCACTACATGTTGTGTTGTATAATTGATGAACAACTACATATAGGGCTAAGCTACGATCAGCCACGATATGTAGGGTTATTTTGGGAAGGGATGGTTTTCGATGCAGATCAGTGGTAACGCCAGAACTGTGCTGGAAAGACGATATTTGGCCAAAG
>JAAZMF010000051.1 GCA_012798955.1 Bacillota bacterium
GCCTTTGCCACTGAGTTGCTTTATCGGATGCGCAATGAGGGGGCAGAAAGTGCCCCATTGGGCGAATGGCTAGATGGGAGATTGGCAGCCATTGGTACAACCGCGGAAGATGTAGTTCATCTTGAGCATCAAAGGCAGTCAGCCCGGGAGATCTCTGTTAGGAATTCCATCAACAGCCTACGGGGGTTAGCGGCAATCGATTGGATTGATTCCTTTGAGCGCCTCAGCTATGTGGAGCGGATTTTGCAGACTGATCCCGACGGAACATACCCCGCCATGGATAACGCCAGTCGAGATTTATATCGGCATAGGATCGAGAAAATCGCGAGTCTCCACGAAATATCCGAGCTCCAAGTAGCTAGGCAGGCCATTCAGTGTGCCAAGGATGTGCCTAACGGTTCCTCTGAGTTTTGGAGGCGGCATGTGGGTTACTATCTGATTGATGAAGGCGAAGAGCAGCTTTTATCTAGACTAGGGCAACCCGTGCATTGGCGTGACTCGGTAAGACGAAGCCTAGCTAGCCATCGTTTCGGAATATATCTTGGGGCAATTGGCCTTTTGACTCTCTTGGTTACGGGGAGCATTTATCTGCGTGTCGGGTATCGAGGCACTTTTGGTAGCGTGGTCTGGTTGGTGGCCCTAGTGTTTCTAGCAAGTGACCTAGCGGTGCGCACAGTACATGGGTTGGTTACAGTATCCATTCCTCCCAGGATATTGCCTAAGCTAGAACTGCGCCACGGTATTCCCGAGGAACATACTACCATGGTGGTAATCCCGGCCCTGCTGTCCAATAAAGCACGGGCTCAGCAACTAATCGACGGGCTAGAAGTTTACTATCTAGCCAATCAAGAAAGCAATCTGTTCTTTGCCTTGTTGGGGGACTTCGCCGACGCGGCAGAAGCTACAAAGGCTGAAGATGAGGAGATCCTCAAGGCGGCCAAGGGCAGAATTGACGTTCTTAATCAACGGTATGCCGGGGAGCAGCCGATATTTCACTTCTTCCATCGGGTTCGGCTTCGCAACGACAAAGAGAACTGCCATATGGGTTGGGAGCGAAAGCGGGGGAAGTTAGAGGAATTCAACCGCTTACTTCGAGGGGCTGAGGATACTACCTATGTTTTGAATGAGCTCCCGAGTTATCTTGCGAGGGTGCGCCATGTAATTACTCTAGATGCCGATACGGGTCTTCCTAGAGATACCGCAAGGCGGCTAGTGGGAACCTTGATCCATCCCCTCAACCATCCTGTTCTTGATGAAGATCGCAGACAGGTAGTGAGAGGATATGGACTCTTGCAGCCTCGGATCAATATTGTGGTGGCGGCTGTGACAAGGAGCCTGTTTACTAAAGTGTTTGCCGGAGATGGTGGGATTGATCCATATACAACGGCGGTATCCGATGTATATCAGGATCTCTTTGGTGAAGGAATCTATACAGGCAAGGGGATCTACAATGTAGACATATTTAACGCGGTATTGGGACAGCGTTTACCCGATGATGCCATTCTCAGTCACGATCTGCTAGAAGGCGCTTATGTGCGGGCAGGTTTGGCCACTGACATTGAGTTAATTGATGGTTATCCCGCGCGCTACGATGCCTATGCATTGCGTTTGCATCGCTGGGTAAGGGGTGATTGGCAGCTCTTGCCTTGGCTATTAGGGCATGTTCCCAGTGGTACCGGCAAGGAGCCTAATCCTCTCTCCCCTTTGGCCCGCTGGAAAATCGGGGACAACTTGCGTAGAAGCTTAATCCCGCCGGCTTTACTCGTGACCATTGTTGGTGGCTTGTCTGTATTTGACCCATCTCCCGCACCTTACCTGGGATTAGCCGCTTTAGTTATCGTATTTCCCTGGCTGACAATGCTTGTCCTTGGCATCATAGGTAGCCCCAAAGGCAAGCGGTTTTTGGGACATGTATGGACCATGGCTTCAAGCTCTCGCAAGCAGGCTTGGCAAGCGGTACTGACTTTGACCTTCCTGCCATACCAAGCTTATCTCATGGCAGATGCCGCGATCCGAACCTGGATTCGATTGTATTTTACCCGGCGCAACATGCTTGAATGGGTCACGGCGGCTGACCTCGAGGAGCGACTTTCCAAGGGTTGGCGGGCCTATGCAATCAGAATGTGGCCGGGACAAATACTGGCAATAGTCTCCCTAGGCTTGATCTGGTTATTGAGACCAAACAACCTTGTTTTAGGTGTACCCCTTAGTTTGCTTTGGTTAGCATCTCCGTGGATTGCCCACATGGTGAGCAAGCCTTCTGAGCAGCACAGGGCGGATCTTACCGAGACGGATAGGCAGCAGTTACGAATTTACGCCCGGCAGATCTGGCGGTATTTCGAGGATTTCGTTGACGAAAAAGACAATTGGTTGCCACCGGATCATTACCAGGAATCCCCTAAGATGTCTGTAGCCCATAGAACGTCGCCCACGAATATCGGGCTGTATCTGCTATCGATTCTAGGCGCTTGGGATCTGGGATATATTGGTGTAGGTCAAGTTCTTGATCGGGTAGAGGCGAGCTTAGCTAGTATAGCAAGGCTAGAGAAATGGCATGGGCACCTCTACAATTGGTATGACACCAAAAACTTACAGCCTCTGCGGCCATTTTATATCTCCACCGTAGATAGTGGTAATCTAGTTGGATATCTGATTGCGCTTCGTCAAGGCCTTTTGGAGATAGTTACTACATCTTCTTTGGATTTAGGTCGCTGGCAGGTGGGGTTAGCCGATACCTTTGCCCTAATGCGTTCCGAGGTGCGGGGCGATGATCGCAATTGGTCTGGGACAGGGGAGGCCATGGCGCAACTGGATATAGATGCAGAGGAGCTGTTTGACGCAGGCACACTCCTACCCTCGGCAACTAGAGGATATGCAGCTTTAGCAAATCTAGAACGAAGGCTTGGTCACATTACAAAGGTTGAACGCTCTATCAATGGCCAGGGTCGGTCTAGAGAAACTTGGACTTTGCGCCTTGCTGCAATGGTTGCCTCCTATCGGCAGGAGATAGAGGAAATCCATGCTTGGGCCCCACAGTTGATGGATATCCCCGCAGGTTTACGAGATGGGGCACTTCCACAGGACGTCAAGGCTGTTTGGGCATCTAGTTTAGCAATGCTGAACTCAAGAACCCCTCTATTGGAGCTACCTCAGCGGTACCGAAAAGTAAAAGGTGCCATTGATCAGATGATGGTTCTTTTGCAGAATGTGGAGATGGAACATGATAGTAAGGATCAGACCTTGCAGTGGTTAGGGGGTCTAAAGGAAGCCCTTGAACAGTCCGGACAGGCAGCCCAGGCATGGATTCAAAAGTGTTATAGCCTTGCCGAACAGCTGCAAAATCTCGTGGCGAATACGGAGTTCCAGCATCTATATGATGAAAAACGCCATATGTTTTCCATCGGCCATAGCCTTGATGAGGAGCGTCTGACCCGCTCTTACTATGACTTACTAGCATCAGAAGCTAGGCAGGCTAGCTTTGTTGCTATTGCCAAGGGTGATGTGCCCCAAAAACACTGGTTCAAATTGGGGCGGGCGATGGTGCAGACTACTGATGGGCGCACGCTTTTGTCCTGGAGCGGCACCATGTTTGAGTATTTGATGCCCCTACTGGTTATGGAAAGCTATCCCGACACGTTGTTGGCGGAAGCATTGGCTGCTGCCGTGGGGGAACAGATGGACTACGGACGTAGACATCGGGTGCCTTGGGGTATCTCTGAATGTGGATTTAGCGCCCTCAATGTGCAGCTTAACTATCAATACCAAGCATTTGGTGTGCCTACCATAGGCCTAAAGCGGGGTTTGGCCAAGGATTTGGTCATCGCCCCTTATGCCTCTTTTTTGGCTTTGATGGTGGACCCGGGGGCAGCCTATGAGAATCTGAAGGTATTAGCTGCTAAGGGGTTAGTCGGCTTATATGGGATGTATGAAGCCATTGATTTTACCCGTGATCGGGTTCCTGGGGATGTGGATGGAAGCATTGTGCGCATGTATATGGCCCATCATCTGGGTATGAGCTTTCTGGCGCTAGATAACTACATAAACGGTGGCATCATGCGCCATCGATTCCACAGTGATCCATATGTTCAAGCAACTGATTTGCTCTTGCAGGAGCGCCTACCAAGACATATTTCCACAATGGAGTCTCAGCCGGATACAGCTCCTCTAGCTCAGCCGGCCCGGCAGACGGGGCCAATGATTACCCGTCAATTTGCCTTGGGTGATCTGGATGAGCGGAATGTTTTCCTGGCATCAAATGGCGCCTATGCCGTCATGCTCTCCACTACGGGTTCTGGATATAGCCAATGGGAGGATATCGCCATCGGTCGGTGGCGACGGGATGCTACCCGGGATCAATGGGGCATGTTTTTTTACATCAAGGACCTCAAGCAAGATCGCATTTGGTCGGCAACTTACCAGCCCACCTGCGCGGTGCCAGATTCCTACGAAGTTGAGTTTGCTGACGATCGGGCGGAATTTGTCCGTTGGGATGGCCAAATCAAGACTAAAACAGAAGTGACTGTCTCCTCGGAGCATAATGCAGAGGTGCGTCGTATATCTTTGACAAATCATGGCCAAGATTCCCGGCTTATCGAAGTAACTAGCTACTTTGAGGTAGTGCTGGATTCTGCGGCGGCGGATTTGGCCCACCCCGCCTTTAGCAATTTGTTTATTCAGACGGAGTTTGTGCCTGAACTCGATACCTTACTGGCTTACCGGCGTCCCCGCCATGGACATCAGCAGGCCCTCTGGCTTGCCCATACAGTGACGGTTAAGGGCAACACCGTGGGTGAAATAGAGTATGAAACTGATCGAGGTAGACTGATCGGTAGAGGGCATGATCGGTCTCGGCCAGAGTCAATGGATAGGCGACTATCTGGAAGGGTCGGTGCAGTCTTGGACCCTTGCATGAGCCTTCGTCGCCGTGTGCGCATTTTGCCAGGCAAAACGGTACAGATAGTCTACACCACTGCTTTGGCCAGAACTCGGTCGGAGGCTATTGCCCTTGCCAAGGTTTACCACGAGCCTGATGGAGCCAACCGAGTTTTCGCCTTCGCTTGGGCCCGCAGCCAAGTGGAACTCAGGTATTTGGATTTACCCGTTGCTGAGGCCCATCTCTTCCAGACTATCGCTAGCCGATTGGTTTATGGACATTCCCTGGAATTGGCGGAGCGGGCCAATAAAATAGCAAAGAATCGTTTGGGTCAGCCGGGTCTTTGGGCCTTGGGACTGTCCGGGGAATTGCCCATTTTGCTGGTGAAAGTGCAATCGCAAAAGGAAGAGGAGATCGTACGGCAAGCGTTAGTTGCCCACGAATACTGGCGCATGAAGGGCTTAGCGGTGGATTTAGTGCTACTCAATTTGGAGGCAGGTGGCTATGAACAAGCAATTCAAGATCTTTTGCGTAGGCTGATGGCTAGTGGACATGCCCAGACCCAAGAAAATCGACCGGGAGGTGTGTTTCTCAAACAAGCTAGCCACCTTTCCCAAGCAGAGCAGGATTTACTGGAGGTCTCCGCCCGGGTTGTAATTGGTGCAGGCATTGGTTCATTGAGCGAAAAAGCTAGGCGAGGTCCCAATCACTTAGTCGCTGTCTCCCGCCGAGGTCTCTTGGCTAGGCGACGGCCACCAGAGCCTACCATTGCCCTGGCAGGTTCGGATGGTACCGATGGTGAGTGGAAACCTGCAGACAACGGACCCCTTACAGATGAAGGCGCAGGCATTAATGGTGAAGCATTGCCAACATTGCCCGAGATTGCCCAATTGCCCTCCTTGATCTTAGATGGTGGTCTGGCCGTGCCAACGGATCTAGAGTTTTTCAACGGCTTTGGGGGATTCTCCAATCATGGTCGCCAATACACTATTTTTCTATCGGAGGGGATTTCTACACCTGCCCCTTGGATCAATGTGATTAGTAACCCTAATGCAGGTTTTCTCATTTCAGAATCGGGGGCAGGATACACGTGGACTGAAAACAGCCGGGAGAATAAGCTAACCCCCTGGTCAAACGATCCCATCATCGATCCACCAGGGGAGGCATTGTATCTACAGGATCTAGACACAGGTGATCTTTGGTCTCCAACTGCTAGCCCTATTAGGGAACCAGAGCCCTATTTGATTCACCATGGTCAGGGCTATTCTCAATTTGCCCACACGAGTCACGGAATCAAGCAGACCCTTTGGACGTTTGTACCGTTGGAGGATCCTGTCAAAATCTATCGGCTGCAACTAAACAATGAAAGCTCACACCCACGTCGTTTGGCCATTAGTTTCTATGTGGAACTGACCTTAGGTGTTCATAGGCAGCTAACCGAACAGCAAATAGTTACTAGTTACGATGCCGAAGGCAGAGCGTTATGTGCTAGGTCTACGTTCCGAGATGATATCTACTCCAGTAAAGTTGCTTTTGCCACTACATCACTGGGGGAATTCAGCTATACCGGTGATAGGCGGGAGTTTATTGGTCCTAATGGGTCACATAAATCCCCGGCGGGGCTTAAGTCAGGCGCTTTATCGGGGGCGGTAGGCCCTGGGTTAGATCCGTGTATGGCCATTAAGGCTCACATAGAATTGGAGCCTGGAGATGAAAAAGAAGTTATCTTCGTATTAGGTGAAGACCAACATATTAGTGGAGTGAGGCAACTAGCAAAGATCTACCAAGACTTCGCCGAGATCCAGGCATCCTTTGAAGAAGTGCAAGATTGGTGGGATGAGACTCTAGGGGTTGTGGAGGTGGAGACGCCAAATCAGGGCCTAGATCTCTTGGTGAATAGGTGGTTGTTATACCAAAATTTGGCCTGCCGTATTTGGGGTAGATCTGCCTTCTATCAGGCAGGTGGCGCCTATGGGTATCGCGACCAATTACAAGATGTGATGGCTTTGCTACTTAGTCGTCCGGATATTGCCAGGGAGCATATCTTAAGGGCTAGTGCCCATCAGTACGTCGAAGGCGATGTCCAGCATTGGTGGCACCCCGATTCCAACAAGGGAGTGAGAACCCGTTTCTCCGATGATTTGCTGTGGTTACCTTTGGTTACGGAAAAATATGTGGAGGTAACCGGTGATGAATCCATTTGGGCAGAAACGGTGAGGTTTTTGGAGGATGAGCCCTTGGGGCCCGACGAGCAAGAGCGCTATGGTATCCCCCGGATATCTACGGAAAAAGGCAGCGTTCTCCAGCATTGCTGGCGGGCAATTGATCATAGTCTGCGCTTTGGGGAACATGGGCTACCTTTGATGGGTTCTGGTGATTGGAACGATGGCATGAGCAAAGTAGGTTGGCAGGGTCGGGGTGAGAGCGTGTGGATGGGCTGGTTTCTGTACACCATATTGATGAAATTCGTACCCATTGCTAAGGCCCATGGTGAAGATGAGCGCAGTGATCGTTACCTTAGGGAAGCTAAACGGTTGGCCCAGGCCTTGCATCAATCTGCATGGGATGGTGAATGGTATCGCCGGGCCTATTTTGATGATGGAACTCCCTTGGGATCTGCAGGCAATGAAGAGTGTAGGATCGATTCCATATCTCAATCTTGGTCAGTCATCTCCGGTGCCGCCGATCCCCAGAGGGCACAGGAAGCCATGCGGGCAGTAGGGGATTATCTGGTACGGGAGGAAGATCGGATGATTCTGCTCTTGACACCGGCTTTTGATCGGATGTTACCTGATCCTGGGTATATTCAATCCTATGTCCCTGGGGTTAGAGAAAATGGCGGCCAATACACCCATGCTGCCATGTGGGTGATTATGGCTACGGCTATCTTGGGTGAAGGTGCAAGGGCCATGGAACTCTTCGATCTGGTAAACCCCATTCACCAATCCAGGGACGGGGTCAGTGCTCTGCAATACAGAGTTGAACCGTATGTAGTGGCTGCCGATGTTTCCGCCGTTTTCCCCAATACCGGGCGGGGAGGTTGGACTTGGTACACCGGAGCAAGCGGTTGGATGTATCAGGTAGCCGTAGAATGGCTACTTGGGCTAAAGGTTAAGGGTGATACCTTTAGTGTGTACCCCTGTATCCCACCAAATTGGCCCATGTTTAAGATTCGATACCGATATCAAGGAACTACATATGCCATCACTGTACATAACCCTGAGGGAGTGGAAACAGGGGTAGTCGAGATTAGTCTCAATGGGCAGGTAGTCACCGATGGCCAAGTGCCCCTAGCCGATGACGGTGGTCTTCACAATGTGACAGTCACCATGGGCAAAGGGACTGATGGCACAGCTCATCACTCTAGAGATGAATTTGATGAACTGGTATCGGTTACTTAGTTTAGGAGATCAATATGGCAACGATAGGTAGATATTGTTGCATAGATGGTGCACATACCACTGGAAACTATGGATAAAGGGGAATGAGGCTTTGCTAATCTTGTTTGGGCGAACAGCTATTTTGTACCTAGTAGCTGTGGTTGTGATTCGGATCATGGGAAAACGTCAGATTGGGCAGCTGCAGCCCTTTGAATTAGTGATCACCATTATTATCGCTGAGTTAGTGGTGATTCCCATGCAGGACAAGGATGTGCCTCTAGTTGAGGGTCTTGTCCCTGTCTTTACTTTGCTCCTGCTCCAGTACGGGGTGTCTTTGCTACTTATGAAAAGCGAAGGTGTTCGGGCTATAGTCTGCGGGGTGCCGAGTGTGCTTGTGCATAATGGGCGGATAGTTGAGCAAGAGTTACAACGCCTCCGATATAATCTCAGTGATTTGCTGGAGCAGCTAAGGGTCAAGAACCTGTCAAATTTGGCTGACGTTGAATTTGCTATTCTTGAGACCAATGGTGAGCTAAGTGTCATCCCCAAGTCTCAAAAACGAGCTTTGCAGCCTCAGGATCTGGAAATCCCCACGAATTATGAAGGATTGCCTTTGCCTTTGATTCTAGATGGAAAAGTGAAGGCCGGTGCCCTGGAGAAAGCCCAGCTGGATATGGCTTGGTTGCAAGGTGAGCTAGAGAAACGTGGAATTCGCCGCCCTAAGGATGTGCTATATGCTAGTTTGGGAACTGATGGTACGCTATTTATTCAGCCCAGGGAGTTGGACCTGGGATGGCAGGAAACTGGGGTTAGCTAGGCGCGAATTATTTCGACGAAGGAGGTCAAAAGCTATGGCGTGGATGGAGTGGCGGTGGGTAATTCTTGTGGCGATATTTGCCTTTTTTGTGGTGGGGGGCTACCTAAGCGATCGATTGGTGTTGCAGGCCGTGGGCGAGTTGGAAAACCTGGCGACTAGCTTGGAAGTGGCAATTAGTGCCGATAATTGGCCCGGTGCCAGAGAAGTGCTGGATGGCATCTACAGAAAATGGCCACAAATTCGACGTAGTTGGGACCTCCGTATGGATCGCGACGAAATGGATGATCTTGATCTATCTTTGGCAAGGCTTCGGGGATATATGGGGGAGAAGGACAAAGCCGGTATTCTCTCGGAACTCGGTGTGTGGCAGACACTATTGACCCATGTCGAGCAAAAAGAGGTGTTTCGCTGGCGAAATTTGCTTTAGCCTTTTTGTGTCAGATCTACTGTCTTGGATCTGTTGGTGAGTTTACTGGCGATTTGTCGATAATCTATCGGTGATCTCTTAGTGCTAGATGCTTATGGCTATAGCGAAACGGCGCGGTCACACCGCGCCATTTGACGGGCTCTCTTAGCTCTCAAGGCTGTTTACTGCAAGGCCCCTTGATACGGAAACTGCGTTAGATAGTTGCTAAACTGTTGCTGATCACTTTGTATCTTCTGTTTGTCTACACCCTCCAGGACATACCAGCCTCTCTGGAACATAGCATGGAAACTGTCCCGGGCTGCCTTATGGGTATCACAGAGTATGCTCTCTACATCATTGTGCAAAGCCGCATAGCTTGCTTCTCGGGCAAAGATATTGAAGTTGTCTGTGAGATATTTTTCTGTTGCCAGGACATCGTTGAGTATATCTCGGTCATTCATCTGTGGTCCCTTAACTTTGGGCAATTCTCCCGCGTTGGGATTTCGAATTACATTCGGATTATGCGGCATGGTATCACCTCCCTATCTACTGTGGCATGGGCTGAGTGGGCATGGCCTTAGACGGATCTAAATGAGTGAGGAGCTTCTGATAATGGGTTTGATGCATCTTTGCCAATCCATCGCAGAGATCCTTAATTCCTTTTTCTTGAGCCATCTGGGCATACATTGCGAATTTCTTGGCTGCCAGTAGCTCCCACGATAGGGCATCTTTGATATAGGATAGATCCTTGCTAGTAACGATTTCCGGTGGCTGTTGCATAGTGCCCTGGCTCACCGGAGTACCTGTCTGTAACTGCATTCTAAAGGCGACCTCCCTTCGATTCTACTACAGGCTTTAGTATTGCCATTTGACTCAAAAATACACGGGGCCGTTAGCTAGTGACCTGCCATCGTCTAAGTCAGTAGCTAGCTAATTACGGTCTCTCCAAGTTGATGGGTCACGTAGCGACACAAGTAGACTACCGGAGGGATGTGTTATAGAATAGGCACTAGGAATCGGAAATCCATGTCGGCAGGTGATCAGCGGTGGCTATAGACCAGGAACTGAAGAACCCGTGGATTAGGGGATTAAGAAGCGGGCTTGATACTATTTGGGAGTTGGCTAAAGTCGTTATTCCTTTGACCGTAGTGATCTCGGTGCTTAAGGAAACCGGATGGCTTGGCCTACTTGCTGTAAAGATGGAGCCATTAATGTCACTTCTAGGCCTGCCGGGAGAGGCGGCTTTAGCCCTAGTTGTGGGGTATTTCGTGAATATCTACAGCGCAATCGCCGTCATCTTAGCCATAGATCTTACGGCTAGGCAGGTAACTGTGCTGGCCGTTATGATTACGATTTGCCATGGTATCTTTTTGGAGAGTGCAATTACTCGCAAGACCGGGGTTAAAGCTTGGCCTTTAGCTATTATGCGGGTGGGCGTCTCCATACTGGCGGGCCTTGGCGTTAACTGGCTTTATTAGGGGTATAGTATTTGTGGCGGGGGTGAATTGCCATGGGAGCAAACTTAGTCAAAGCAGCTTGGGATGGGCTGATAGCAGGTGTTTTGGGACTTAGGGATATTGTGATTATCGTGCTTCCTTTGATGGTTCTCATAGAATTAGCAAAAGACAGTGGTATCATGGAGCGCATTACTGCCAGATTCAATGGTGTGGCAGGTTTTCTTAAGGTTTCCGAGGAAGCAGTATTACCCCTAGTAGTAGGTCTAGGTATAGGTTTCTCATATGGTTCGGGTGTGATTATCGGAGCCGCCAAAGAAGGGGAGCTTACTCTCAAGGATCGCTACGCTATTAATATTTTCCTTTCGATTTGCCATTCGATCTTCGAAGATACTTTACTTTTGGTTGCGGTGGGAGCTAGCCTTTTTTGGTTAGTAGCCAGCCGCCTTGTCTTGGCGGTGCTGGCCACTTTGCTTTTTGGCAGATTGCCCATCACCACCAGTTCGAGAATGCTGGAGACAGGTGTAACCCCGGATGCAAGCTAGATGGGTGGGCTACATGGGCGCCGCGAAATCGCCCGATTTTGATCTGACAAGTGGTGCGCCACGGACAGGTTAGTCCCTTTGGAGGGATAGGATATGTTTGATTTGATCATTGAGAAGGGCCTAGTTATTGATGGTACCGGTGCTCCAGCCCTAGCTGCAGATATTGGCATCAAAGAAGATATGATTGAAGCAGTAGAGGATCTAGCAGGAGCCAAGGCCGCAAGACGCCTCAATGCGTCGGGTATGATTGTTGCTCCCGGCTTCATTGATATTCACACACATTCCGAGCTCGAGCTAATGGCCGATGGTCGAGCTTTGAGCATGCTTTACCAAGGGGTGACCACCAATGTAACTGGCAATTGCGGTATGTCAGTGGCCCCCATTAGTGATCAATCCCGTGTGCCGGTTCAATTCGCGATGGCCACTGATAGCTATGGTATAGAGTGGAGTTGGCACTCGTTTAAAGAATGGCTAGATGCCCTACGGTCAAGGCCCATATCGATTAATGTTGTGCCTCTAGTGGGACATGGCACCATCAGGGCCACAGCCATGGGTTTTGATGATCGACATCCCTCTGATTTGGAAATGAAAACCATGGAGCGCCTTACCTATGAGGCCATGGATGCGGGGGCTTTTGGTATCTCTACCGGGCTCGTGTATCCTCCAGGTATCTACTCAGACACCCCGGAGCTCGTGGCACTGGCCAAAGTCGTCGCAAATTTCCATGGTTTATATGCATCCCATATCAGGGGAGAAGCATATACCCTTCTACAGGCTGTAACAGAGGCTTTAGCTATTGGTAATAGTTCGGGAGTAAAGGTGGAGATCTCCCATCACAAGGCGGCTGGTAAGTCCAATTGGGGCAAAGTGCGGGATAGTTTGGCCTTGATTGAAGCGGCCGCCATGGGGCAGGATGTAACATATGATCTTTATCCCTACCGGGCAGGGAATGCCGGGCTAGGGCAGTTGCTGCCACCTTGGGCCCATGCTGGTGGCACGGAAATTCTTCTGGAGCGTCTTAGCAATGACAAAGATCGCAAACAGATCTACCATGACATGATTCATGGATGTTCTGGCTGGGCCAACTTTTTCCCCATCGACTGGGAAGACATCAGGATCGCCTCTCTTGTGTCCCAGGATAAGCTTTGGATGGAAGGGCTTTCCGTGGCAGAAATCGCCACCCAGCTACATCGTGACCCCGTGGAATTAGTAATGGATTTAGTCTATGAGGAAGCAAATCAGGTGAGTATGGTCAATTTCGTCATATCGCCGGAGGATATAGAGTTTCTCTTGTTACAGCCTTTAGCCATGATCGGCTCCGACGGCAGGGCAGTGTCCCCCGGTGGTCCCACTGGGTATGGTCACCCTCACCCCCGTTACTATGGAACTTTTCCTAGGGTACTTAGTAAATATGTACGGGGGAAGGGTCTATTGACCTGGGAAGTAGCTATTCACAAGATGACCGGCATGCCGGCAGCCAAACTAGGCCTTGATAAACGGGGCCTGATAAGCCCGGGATGTTATGCCGATATCACTGTTTTTGATCCTGACACTATTTGGGATCGGGCAACATTCTCTGATCCCCATCAGCTCTCTACAGGGGTGGAATGGGTGCTAGTTAATGGTCACATTGCTCTAAGCCAGGGCACACCTGCCTCCGATCTAAAAGGGCGGGTATTGGCTCCTAGCCACTAATTCTGGGGGCGGCCCCAAGGTTACTTAGCCAGGGAGGATTGACTGAGCTTTGGTGGAAATTGTGCCTTAAGAGGGAGGCAATGCAATTTTCCCGTGGTGACTATAGAGTATTATGGAGGAGGAAGGTGGTTGTTATGGCCAAGACACTAGAAACCTTGCAGGTTTCTGTCAGCTTGATCTTAATATGCCTACTGGTTTGGGCACCGGTTGTCAGCGGGGCATCGGCTGGTGTGCGTATCACTGAGAGTATAGAAACACTGCAGGATATGGCCAAGGAGCCCGACGCCAGGGCTATGGCCACATTACTGCAGAAGGCTCAAGGCGTTGCTATCTTCCCATCTGTGATCAAAGCCGGTGTTTTACTAGGAGGCAAGTATGGAGAGGGGCTAGTAATACAGCGCAACCAGGAGGATGGAACGTGGTATGGCCCTAGCTTTATTACTATGAAGGGAGTTTCCTATGGGTTGCAGTTTGGTGTGCAATCTACTGCCCTAGTACTGGTTATTAATAACGAAAAGGGTATGGAAAGCTTTCGAGGGACGCAAAGGGTCACTTTAGGTGGCGACATAGGTGTGGCAGCAGGCCCAGTCGGGCGCCAAGCAGGAGCAAGTACCGATGTTGACTTGCAGGCGGCTATCTATAGCTACTCTATTAGCAAGGGCATCTTTGCAGGATTTTCCTTGGAGGGTGCTGTAATTGAAGCTGATGAAGACGCCAACCACGCCTATTGGGGAAAACCCATAGGGCCTCGCCAGATTCTTGGCATTGAGGCCACCGACCGCCGTATGGAGTCTTTGCTTGAGGAACTAGAGAACCTGATGGCCCTAGGCAACTAGGCTCGAATCACATGTGCTTGAAGAGTTGTGAGATGGCGGACTTAGGCATGTGGCGAGATCAATTCCAGATGCAATAAGGCGTAATAGATGCCGTCATCATCGTTGCTTTTGGTAACGAAATCAGCCACTTCTAACACTTTGGCCATGGAGTTACCCATGGCCACACCGATGCCTGCCATCTCAACAAGTTCCATGTCGTTCTCACCGTCACCAAATGCGATAATATCGGCAGTGCTGATGCCTAACATGGCGGCTACTTTCTGTAGGGCACGGGCTTTTGAGACCCCCTGCTGTACAATCTCACAGTAGTTTGGTTTTGATAGACTGATGGAAAGTGGCAGGTCCTGGGTCATGGCCCATGCTTGAAAACTGGAAATGGCCGTTGCTTCACCCATCACCAGGACTTTTTGTGCCAAGGGTAAACTGGGGTGGGTCAGGTCGGCAACTATCTGTGGCTGGAACTCGACTATGGTTGCTTCTTGTTGGCACCATGGGGAGTAATCCTCAACAAACCAATCCCAATGGGCCATGAGATTGGCATGTAGATGGCGGCGTCGGGACTCTTCTATGATCAATCGGACAGAGTCACGATCCATGGACAGCTCGTAGATGATCTCGTTTTGCCGAACTATGGTTGCGCCATTTAGGCCAATAAACGTGGTATCGGGTATGCCAAGTTGCTCAACAATGGTGGCTACGCTCTTGGGTGGCCTTGCCGTTGCCAGGAGAATATGGTGGCCGGCTGTTGCCAGATCAGTCAATGCTTGCTTGGTGGAAGGCAGTATTGTGTGGACGCTATTGAGCAAAGTGCCGTCCACATCTAGGGCAATGATCTTAGGATGGGTCTTCATTATGGGTGATACCTCCTGAAAGTGAAGCGGGCTTCACTACATATTTGCATTTTAGTAGTCCCTGTCCTCTGGTGGTGCCCTCTTGGGTGAGGGGATGCCCGGCTTGACCCGGGAAGCATGGAAACAGAAAGGAAGAAGGCTGTGCAAAAAAGAGTCATTAACACGACCAAAGGTCCCGAAGCTAAAGGGCCCTATTCTACTGTTGTCTGTCACGGTAACATTGCCTATGTTTCTGGACAAGGTACCCTTGATCCTGCTACTGGGCAATTCGTTCGGGGGAGCATTGAAGAGCAGACTGAAAGAGTCCTGGAAAACCTTAAACTCATCCTGGAAGAGATTGGATCAGGTTTGGAGTACGTACTTAAGACAACGGTGTACTTATCGGATATGGACAACTTTGCTGCCATGAATGAAGTCTACGCTCGTTATATGGGCCCTAACTTTCCAGCCCGTACATGTATCCAGGCGGGGAGGCTGCCCTTTGATATGGGTGTTGAGATCGAAGTTATCGCCGAGATCCCAGAGGAATAGGATGGGATCGATCTGATTTGTCGAGTTAGTTCTTGTTGGCCCTGCACCATGTTGCAGTATCTGTTATTCAGTACAG
The DNA here is from genome assembly GCA_012798955.1 of Bacillota bacterium. Classification (GTDB taxonomy): domain Bacteria; phylum Bacillota; class Limnochordia; order DTU087; family DTU087; genus JAAZMF01. The sequence continues at coordinate 15,465 of JAAZMF010000051.1, forward strand.
TTGAACATTGATTACTACCATAGAGGGGAAGGCTATAGCCTTCCCCTCCTGATCTATCAAAGGACAGTAACCCTAACTCCTTGATTCTCATAATGTACTATTGAAAGTTGCGCGAGGGCAAAGTTGTTGTAGGAAAGGAGCTAATAGGGTTGAGGGAAACAGTATGTACTCTGGCTAAGTTACCCGTTGGTAAGCAAGGTGTTGTACTAGAAGTGCAGGCCAATGGTAGTACCAGAAGGCGGCTTTTGGATCTGGGGCTAATACCGGGCACTGTTGTAGAGTCTATCCGTCGTAGTCCTACGGGAGATCCGACGGCTTTTGGTATTAGGGGTGCTGTGATTGCCCTTCGTAAGACCGATGGTGACACCATATTTGTGCAGCCTGTAGCCAATTAGAATACTATTAATAGCAGTATCCGGCTAGAAATGAAGGAAAAGGAAGGGAAAAGCTATGGGTCTTACCCATCAATCCACAGGACTAGAGATCAAAAGAGAAGACTTTGTGCCAGCCCACATAGTTGGCGACTATACGATTGGGCTGGCTGGAAATCCGAATACCGGTAAAAGCACTATCTTTAACGCCTTAACGGGCCTTAATCAGCATACAGGCAACTGGCCAGGTAAAACAGTGGCCCAGGCCCGGGGGTTTTACCAATATGCTGGGAAAAACTTTGTCCTGATGGATTTGCCCGGCACCTATTCACTCTTGGCTAGCTCTCCCGAAGAGGAGATTGCTAGAGATTTTTTATGTTTTGGACGGCCTGATGCCACGATAATCATGGTAGATGCAACTTGCCTAGAGCGCAATCTCAACCTAGTCCTACAGGTGCTGGAAATAACACCGAAGGTAGTAGTATGCCTCAATCTCATTGATGAGGCTGAACGCAAAGGCTTAGTAGTTGATGTGGATCGTCTCCGTGATGAACTGGGGGTACCGGTAGTGCCCACCGCAGCCAATAGTGGCCGGGGCTTGGCATCGCTGAAGGACTGGATCTACCGAGTCGCTTCTAATCAGGTATCTTGCCAGCCCAATCTAGTCAAGTATCCTGAATCAATGGAACAAGCCATTCGGGAATTGGAGGGAGAGCTTAAGATACTACCTATCAGTGGTTTAAGTGAGCGTTGGGTGGCCATTAGATTACTGGAAAATGACGCATCGGCCTTAGCGGCTATCGACCAATACGCTATTGCCAGCAGTTAGGTGGGTGGGTAGGGGATGGCGACGGACAAAAATAGTCCATTGGAGGCTGTCGCGGGCCGGGCCCAAGAGCTGAGTGGACAGCTAGGGGATGTGCGGGATGTAGTAGTCACAGCTATCTACCAGCGAGCTGAAGCTCTTTCCCGTAGCACTGTGACCCGCCCCCAAGATGGGCGTATTGATTGGGATAGGAAAATTGATGATGTCTTGACATCGAAACTCTTAGGCTACCCTTTCATGCTTCTTACCCTAGGTCTTATTCTATGGCTTAGCATAACGGGGGCCAACTACCCATCTGGTCTATTGGCAACCATGTTCTTTTCGCTGGAAACACAGTTGACATCACTCTTTGGCACTCTAGGTGCGGCGAACTGGCTCCACGGGCTTGTGGTCCTTGGGGTATTTCGAAGTCTTGGTTGGGTAATATCGGTGATGCTACCTCCAATGGCTATCTTTTTCCCCCTATTTACACTGCTAGAGGATCTGGGATATTTACCTAGGGTGGCTTTTAATCTTGATGGCCTTTTTCGGCGGGCAGGGGCCCATGGCAAACAGGCGCTTACCATGGCCATGGGTTTTGGCTGCAACGCGGCCGGAGTAATGGCGGCTCGGATTATTGACTCGCCCCGGGAACGTATGATCGCTATCCTCACCAACAATTTCATGCCTTGTAATGGCCGCTTCCCCTTGCTGATCGCCATGTCATCGTTGTTCTTGGGGGCGGGGTTGGCCAAGGGGAATCTAGTCGCATCATTGGCTGTAGTGGGAATGACACTTCTAGGTGTTGGTACTACTCTTGTCGTCTCTTACTTGCTTAGCCACACGCTGTTAAAGGGGGTACCGACGTCTTTTACTCTAGAGCTACCTCCATACAGAAAGCCCCAGATTCTCCAGGTGTTAGTCCGCTCAGTATTTGATCGGACTTTGCTGGTATTGTGGCGGGCAGTAAAGGTGGCCGCACCGGCCGGCGCCATGGTCTGGGTCTTGGCCAACGTGCAAGTGGGAGATCTAAGCATAATCGGCCATGCAGCCGGTTTCCTGGATCCGTTAGCCCGTTTTATGGGCCTGGATGGTTTCATTTTGCTGGCCTTTATATTGGGGCTGCCTGCCAACGAGATAGTATTGCCCATTCTGCTTATGAGCTATCTTGGTGCCGGAGCGCTATTGGAGTTCGATAGCCTATCCACCATGAAGATGCTATTGGTGTCCCGGGGCTGGACTTGGCTCACAGCTTTGAATGTCATGGTATTTTCGTTGTTGCACTTCCCATGTGGAACTACACTACTCACTATTCATAGTGAAACCCGGAGCTGGAAATGGACGGCCATAGCAGGTCTATTAACTACTGGTATCGCTGTGATTGTGTGTATCCTCATCGCCCAAGGTGTTCGTTTTGCGGGGCTAGTCTCTTAAGGATGGTCATGATTCGTCGAAGTTGAGTAGAGGAGTTAACGATCATGCTCACTGAAAGCATGGAAGACTATCTGGAAATGATTTACCGCTTAGTGAAGACTAAGGGCTATGTACGGGCGGTGGATTTGGCGGAGCAGCTGCGTGTGCAAGCATCTAGTGTGACGCGAATGGTACAGAAGTTGCATGAGGCAGGTTTTGTGTATTACGAACGGTATCGCAATATTGCTTTAACACCAGACGGTGAGCAATATGGGCAGTTTCTCATCTGGCGGGATAGAACCTTGAAGGATTTTCTGCTATTGCTGGATGCAGAAATTGGTATTGAGGAGCAAGTGGAGGGTATGGAGCATTATATTACACCACCCACCATGGCTTTGATCCGAGATCTAATCATGTTTTTCGTTAATCGTCCCCAGGCGCTATCTACCCTGCATTCTCTGCGGCAGCAATCAGGATACCCCGATGGGGAGATGCTACCAGAACTGCGGGCCTGGGATTTTCGCCATAATGATGACAGTCTATAGCGTAAAAAGAAGGGGCGGTAACGCCCCTTTGGTGTTTTAGAGAATTTCTGTTTCAACGGCAGTGACCATGACCACCGGTTGCCCCTCCACAAAAGCCATTATGGACTGTAGTTGGCTATGGGCATGGGCGGTGGAGCCACCGATTACAACTGCCCCTATGGTGCCTTTTTGCCATAGATCCTGATGGTCAACTTCAGCTATGGCGGCATTGAATTTGTTACGTAATCTACGGATGAGACTACTCATTATGCTACGTTTGTCTTTGAGGGATTGGCAATCAGTGATATGTAGCTCCATCCTCACAATGCCTACTACCATGGCTTGCCTCCAGTACCATTTGAGTGCTTATTTCCCTAATACAGTCTTTAGATTCTCTAACCCCACTTTTACGCTATCCTTGGGGGTCATATTATACTCTTCAGTCTCGATAATGTACCATTGCACTCCAACATCAGGAGCGGTGGCAACTATACCGGCTAGGTCCACATCACCTGTACCTACTTCGGTCTGGGGGCCATTCTTTTTGAAATCCTTAATATGCACTAAGGGGCAACGGCCCTTGTATTTTTGCAGATAAGTGACAGGATCAACGCCGGCGTGGAAGGTCCAGCCCAAATCTATCTCTGCAACGACGTGCTCGGGATCAGTATTGGTAAACAGAATGTCCAATGCATATTGGCCATCAAGCATTTTAAACTCCCAAGCATGATTGTGATATGCTAGTTGCAGGCCCTGGGCTTTAACCTTAGCTCCTATAGCGGATAGCCGGTGGGCAAAGGCTTTCCAGTCATCAGCGCCTCCATCGGTCAAAAGCTCCCGTGGGGGGGCGGGGCAGATAATGTATTTGTTGTCGATCTCCGCATTGAATCGTAGTACTTCATCAAGTTCAGATTCAAGTTGGTGAAATCCCACATGGGAGCCGGCCACCTTAAGGTTTAGATCACTTAAAATGGCAGTTAGTTCCCTGGGGTTTAGGCCCCCGTATCCGGCAAATTCGACTCCGGCAAATCCCATGGCGCTTACGGCCTTCAAGACACCTACGAAATCTTCTGCGGCATCCTCCCGCAATGAGTAGAGCTGTAATCCAATGGGTATAGCCATGAATCTACCTCCTCTTCTCGTCTTTTATTGGGCTTTGTACTCGTCCATATTGCTGGGGTCATGTGTTAGCCCAGTCAATTAACTAGTTACCCGCATCGTGGGGAAATCCTGCAGTAAAACCGCTGTCCCCAATGGTTTGGTGATGCAACTGCGGAGAATTCAAGGTAAATCTAGGGGTATCGGTAGCGCAAGGCATAGATGAAAGGATATACTAAGAAGTGATTAGAACAGATTTGGTTAGCTTAATTAGAGAGTTGGAGAAACCCATGCAATTAACGAATATGCCCAAGACATTTCGTGGATACACGCTCGATGAGTTTCAACGGGAATCAATTTTACGTCTTCGTCAAGGCGCTTCTGTTTTTGTGGCGGCTCCCACCGGTTCAGGGAAGACGCTGGTGGCTGATTATGTTGTGGAGATGGCCCGCTGCTCCCAAAAGGGTGTAATCTATACGGCTCCCATTAAGGCTTTGAGTAATCAGAAGTTCAAGCAATTCCGGGATACCTATGGTGAGGAAAACGTGGGGCTAATCACCGGGGATGTCGTTCGCAACGAAGATGCGCCGGTACTACTTATGACCACAGAGATTTTCCGGAACATTCTATTTGATTACAGTCGGTCCTTAGAAGATATTGCCTATGTGGTCTTTGATGAAATTCACTATATTGCCGATGAAGATCGGGGATTTGTTTGGGAGGAGTCCTTGATTTTTTTGCCGGAACACATGCGTTTCTTGGGTTTGAGTGCCACCATTGCTAATGGTCGAGAACTGGCCCAGTGGATGGGGACCCTTAGGAAAGAGCCGGTATCTGTAGTTGAATATCGCCACCGGCCTGTGCCACTATCCCACGCCTATTTTGCGCCAGGGCTAGGTCTAGCAGATGCTACGCAAATAGATGCATACTATCGGAAGCTGCAACCCCGGGATCCATTTGAAGAGAAGGGGAGGGGTTTTCCCCGGCCAGACCATCGGGAACTAATAGATACTCTGGGCTTAGCTTATTTGCCCTTGCTCTTTTTCGTTTTTAGTCGCCGGGGGTGTGAAGAACATGCCTATGAGCTAGCCGAAGGCCACAATTATCTAGATGAGCAGGAAGTTAGGCAGGTTAAAGAGGCTGTAGAGCGACACCTATGGGGCAGGGAATTGAGGGCTCTAGGCAGTGTCAATCGTCTCGCGGCCATAGTGGAAAGAGGGATTGCATACCATCATGCCGGTCTTTTGCCCGCGTGTAAAGAGCTGGTAGAGGAGCTATTTGAGCGTCGGTTGATCAAGGTGTTATATGCCACCGAGACCTTCGCTGTGGGTGTGAACTTCCCTGTGCGGACGGTCTGCTTTGATAGCTACACCAAATACGATGGACGAGGCTTCCGGCAATTGACGGTTGGCGAGTATTTTCAGATGGCGGGGCGGGCCGGGCGCAGGGGTATCGATGCAGAGGGATTTGTCTATACCATGGTGGATCTAAATTTCTACCGCCCTGGGGAAATGGAAGAGCGGGTAGAGGACAATATTGAGCCTTTGTGGAGCCAATTTGATCTGACATACAATTCAGTCTTGAATTTGACCCACCGCTACAGAACGCCGGAGCAGATACGAAACGTGCTAGAACGGAATTTCCTAGTGTATCAAAACCAAGGGCAATTTCAGCGCCTCCAAGGGGAATTGGATCGCATGTCTAGGGACGTAGAAAGATTTAGCGCCCAGCGATGTCCCCATTACCAAGAAAACAGCTGCATTGAGACAGTCCAAAAGGCCCGTCGCCAAGTGGACAAGTTGCATCGGGAATTAGCGAATATGAGAAATCGGGGAAACAAGGGCGGGCGGCGGCGACAGATTCTACGTCAGCTCCATGAGCTAGACGAGACCATCCAGGGCTCTTCAACATATGAGTGTAGCAAAAAGGAGCGTTCCCAGTGTCGTACTAGAGAAAGGCGATTGCGGAGGGCGCAAAGGCGCATCCGGGAGCTAGAAATGCTCATGGGTGGAATCTTGACCGGGGAGCGGCTATATGAAGCCTTTCGCATGAAACAGATATTCCTAGAGGAAATTGGGTATATAGAAGATGGCGATCTAACGGCCCGGGGCCGGGTAGCGGCAGGTGTTTATGTACAGGAGCTTCTAGTTACCGAGCTGTTGTTTGAGGGCGTATTCCATGAGCTATCAGAAGATGCCATTAATGCCTTAGCTGTGTCAATTGATTATGAGCCCCGTAGAGATGAACCGGTTCAGCCTTGGAGATTGGTGGATCTTACCCATGTTCAGGAGTTAGCTGCTGAATTAGCTTTATTGGAAAAGCGTTTCTTGAAGGAACAAAGGGTCCGGTTTCACAATGGGCCCCATGAGTTAGCTTACCGGTGGAGCAAGGGGTGTAGCTTTGCAGAATTAATGGATCAGGCTAAAGGGTTGGCCGAAGGGGATGTTGTAAGCGCTTTTCGCCGGGGGATTGATCTACTCAGACAGGTGCGCCGCATTTCCAGTGGTGATGAACTGCTTCAGGCGAAACTATCTAGGGCCATGAAGAAGATGGATAGAGATGTGGTTGAAATTCGCCTTTAAGGCATTTTACGCAGTGTTAACCAGTGTAACCAAAGCTTAACAGCGATTCCCTTGTTTTTGCTTCGGTGATCTCTTATAATGTAATTGGCGGATGGGTCAAAGGGTGACCCGGGGTGGACAGCAAATGACCCGGTTCCGCCAAGTAACACCGAAGGAGGGAAACTGCAATGTTGTTCTTTCGCAGACGTAAAAACGTACAGTCCCTCGATCAAGAGCGGAGCAAGTATGGAACGCTAAATCACAGAACCGTGGGTGTCACGGCCATAGAGCTAGATAAGATAGTGGGCAGTGTTGATCGGTACAAGGATTTTGACCAAGATTTTGAGTGGATGTATCGCAAACCCGATCGGCGCTCTAAAAATATCGAAGAAGCCATGGCTCGAGGGGAGATTTTGCCTCCTATAGAAGTCTTTGAGCTAGGCGATAAATATTTCGTAATGGATGGACATCACAGGGTGCGGGCAGCGAAGCGAATTGGTCAGGAGTTCATGGATGCTAATGTGACGAAGCTGATTCCCGCTTAAATAGAGTGGTATCAAATAGCTAGACGCAGGATCGAAGGATGTAGAGCCAAATTAGGCACCGTTGGGGTGCCTTTTTTGTGTTCTAGGGGCAGGAGAAGGGGCACATTGCGGTCAATTGATGAGGTAAGTACAAATGGCGGGAAGGGAGTAAGCAGGGGTGAGGAGATACATTCTAGCAATTGATCAGGGCACCACAGGTACCACAGCGATAATCTTTGATGGCAAAGGCCGCCCTGTCTGCCGGGGGTACCAGGAATTTACTCAGTACTATCCAAGGCCCGGTTGGGTTGAGCACGATCCCGATGAAATCTGGGAGGCCACAATGGGTGCAATCCGCGGTGCTTTGTATGGACCGATTCAAGCCGGTGAGATAGTTGCCATAGGTATCTCAAATCAAAGAGAGACAATTGTTGTTTGGGATAAGCTAACAGGCAGACCAGAGGGTAACGCCATTGTTTGGCAGTGTCGGCGGACAGCACCTGCATGTCAGCACTTGAAAGATGCAGGCTATGCCGAGCTAGTGCAAAGTAAGACCGGTCTAGTATTGGATCCGTATTTTTCCGGTACGAAGATAGAGTGGATGTTAGACAATCGTCCGGGACTTAAGGAAAGGGCTATGCGAGGAGAGATTTTGTTCGGTACAGTGGATAGTTGGCTCATCTGGTGTCTGACCGGTGGCCAAAGACACGTTACCGACTACACAAATGCATCCCGTACTCTCTTGTATAATATCCATGACTTGGACTGGGATAGGGAGCTATTAGAGCTGTTTGGTATACCCAGGGATGTGCTTCCTGAGGTCTTGCCTTCTAGTGGCCTGTTTGGTGTCACTGGGGGTAATCCTTGTTTACCTGCGGGTATTCCCATATGTGGTGTGGCAGGCGATCAGCAGGCCGCGCTTTTTGGACAGACTTGCTTTCAGCCGGGCGCAGTAAAAAACACCTACGGCACAGGTTGTTTTGCCTTGATGAACACAGGCATGGAAGCAGTTACTTCGAAGCAAGGGTTATTGACCACCATTGCTTGGGGTCTAGAGCCTAACAAGGTGACCTACGCTCTGGAGGGAAGTGTTTTTATAGGTGGAGCAGTAGTGCAATGGCTCCGGGATGAGTTGGGGTTAATCGAGCATGCTGCTGAGACAGAGGGGCTAGCGGAAGCTGTCCCTGACACAGCGGGTGTATACTTGGTCCCGGCCTTTGTGGGCTTAGGTACGCCCTACTGGGATCCATACGCTAGAGGCGCTATTTTGGGCCTGACAAGGGGCGTAAACCGCAAGCACATTGTCCGGGCCGCCTTGGAAAGTATAGCCTATCAGTCCCGGGGTGTGCTTCTGGCTATGGAAAAAGACGCCCACATATCTATTCCCACATTAAGGGTAGATGGGGGAGCATCGGTCAACAACTTCCTCATGCAGTTCCAGGCGGATATGCTAAATGTTGTAGTGGAAAGACCCCAGGTTACAGAGACTACTGCCATGGGGGCGGCTTTCCTGGCGGGGTTGGGATGTGGTATTTGGTCTGGTCTAAATGAGATCGCTAATACATGGGAGCGGGAGAGGAGTTTTACTCCCTGTATGAGCCATGAAAAGCGTCACGCCCTATGTGAAGGGTGGCAAAAGGCTGTAGAAAGATCTTTAGGCTGGGTGGAAGAGTAGTATTTGTGTAAGAGTAAATAGTTGAGTAAATGGTTTCATGTTGGCGTACCAGAGGAAGGCCAACCAAAGGGAGAAGGGGCACTGCCGTCATGATAACACTATGGCAGTGCCCCTTATGGAATTAGTATTTATGGCTCCTGAATGGCGTCGGTGGGGCACTCACTTTGTGCCTCCTGGGCGGAATCCTCTAACTCCTCGGGGATAGGATCTTCCGTCACATTAGCTTTGCCGTCATCGTTCCAGTCAAACACTTCTGGGCAGATCTCGATACATAGGCCACAACTGATGCATAAATCTTGGTCAACTATTAGTCTCAACTCAAGTCCCTCCCTTTCCCTCACTTACCTCTTAAGTATTTGTCTTTCATAGGTACATAATACTGATCATGCAACCGACCTAGGGAACTCGATTACTGTTCTGGCATAATTGTGGCATAGCGAGTCTTGGTTGGTGCTTCTGCACCCCACCGAGCTACCACTTGTTACCCTAAGAATTCCAGCAAAATACACCGCACCCTTGTGGGAAGCGGTGTATTTAGTTACACAAGTTTACCTGTAAGCGGGATTCTGTCATTTAAGGCAACCATCTATCTCAAAAGCA
>JAAZMF010000008.1 GCA_012798955.1 Bacillota bacterium
TACCCCGCACAAGAACCTTTACTGCATCACCTGGATCCTCGCGGAAACCCGAGAACTTCTGACTCATACGGTTCTTGGATCGAGGCAAGAAGACTCGCGATGAGGGAAAAGGGATGCAAGCTAATTGGGATAATATATAATTTATCGAGAAGTCTCGGACTTCAGTCGGGGGAGTCGTCACATCGGTTCGAGAAGTAAGGATTGGCAAGTGGGTGTCTAGAGATATCGGGGAAATCGCATCTGAATGGGTGGTGTTTGAGATTAAGCAGTTTGATATACTGACCATTGGTGACTTATGTGCGGATCTAGTGATGATGGGCGACGATTTGGTGCCTGGTTTTAGCCAGGAAGAGAAATTGGTTGATGGCTATGCTCTGCGAATGGGGGGCTCATGCAGTATCTTTGCAAGTCAAGCCGCACGGCTAGGATTGCGGGTTGGACTAATCGGGGTCGTGGGCGATGATGCCTTTGCCGATTTGATTTTAGATACCCTGGAGGAATCAGGTGTCGATACATCTTTGGTATTGGTCGATCCCCAGGTTCAAACTGGGCTTTCAGTGCACTTACAGCAGCCCGACGACCGATCCATTTTGACTTATCTAGGCACTATTACATCGGTACTACCAGAGCATGTATCTACTGAGCTCTTGCATAGCACTCGCCATTTGCATGTGGGTAGTTATTTCCTTTTGCCACAGTTGCAGGCGGCGTTTCCTACCATAGTGCAAGAGGTGAAAAAAGCAGGGGGTACTGTAAGTCTAGATACCAACTGGGATCCTGAGGAGAAGTGGGATAGGGGATTGGGGCAGGTGCTAGATTATACCGATGTGTTTATCCCCAATGAGCAGGAACTTCCAGCGATTACACGGACCCATTCCATATGGGCAGGTCTCGAAAAGCTCAAGGAACGCATTCCCATTGTAGCAGTGAAGATGGGCGGGGATGGGGCCCTTGTACAAGAGGGGGAGGCTTTGTGGCGAGCCACCGTGCCCGAAGCGGAGGTAGTTGATACCATTGGAGCTGGAGATAGCTTTGATGCGGGATTTCTCTATGGTTTTCTCCAGGGTAAGCCTGTGGAGGAGTGTCTTGCTATTGCTAGTGCCTGTGGTAGCGCAACGGTAAGGGCGGCAGGAGGCACTGCCGGCCAGCTTTGGGAGAAAGACTTGGCAGAATGGGTCCCCAAGATTCAGATTGCTTTGGCTAAGAGTAAGGGATAACTGGAATGTAGTATGGGAGTACCGGGCTAAAGACGTAACGGGTTTGGACTAGGGTCGCGACGGGATCTGTCGCGGCCCTTTTTGATCTCCGAAGGGGCCAGGGAAGAGGATACCCATGATTGCCCCATCGCCCTTTTTCAGGGCATTGGTGGGACAAACCACATGGCATGGCAATGCCATCAAGTAAGGGACTAGGAATCTTCAAGTTCGGGGATTTTATGAGGGTGAGAGGAAGGTGTGTTATGCGAGAAGGAGCTTGGCGAAAATGGGTGCAAAAACTCGATCCTTGGCTAATAGCTCTGGTCATAGTCATGCTAATCAATGTGGCAGCTTTGGGTCGCTCTCCTAGGTCTTTGGTTAGGCCAGTAGGTGAACTAAGCACGATTAGGGCAGGTGCCATGGCTTTAGGCGATTTCTACTCAAATCAGGCCAAGGATCTAGGGCTAGAGCATAATGCAGCTGTGCGAGATGCATTGGCCAAATATCGTTTCGAGGTAGAACAAGCCTCCACCTTGGAGGCAGTTGCCAAGGCTATGGGGGACTATGGTCTCAATATCTCCAATATCTTCCACAGGGAGCTTCAGCTTAAGCGGGAGCAAGTGGTCTTAGGTATCATCAGTAGAGATCCTGGTCTTGCCGCAGCCCCAGAGGGCGCCACTGTGGTGGTAAGATCGACTGATGAGGGAGTGCGTGTCGATGATCCGGCACATATCTTATCCATAGCCACTATTCAACGCTTGCAGGCCGATCCTTCGGTAAAGCAGATGACTGAGTTGGCGCAGATAGAGATGCGGGGCGGAAAGCCTAGGCTACTCACTACCCGTAGCCTTCCAAGTCAAATCCAGGCTCTACGCCAAGAGATGGAGACAACTAGGGCTACATTGACCGAAGCTATGCAGGCTGGAGGTTATGCACAGCTCGTTGGACCTGGTCTTGTGATCAGAGCCCGACAGAGTGCAGGTCAAGCCCTTTTGGAGAATGTCTTGGGCTATGACCTTAGGGATATAGTCAATGAGCTTTTTGCCGCGGGAGCCAAGGGGATTCAAGTTGGTTCCCAGCGATTGATTGCTACAAGCTCTATTCGAGCTGTGGGTGATACCGTATTGGTGAACCATCAGACGGTACCTGTCGATCCTTTGGAAATAAAAGCCGTAGGCGATCCCACAGTATTGGCCAGTGCACTTGACCTAATCACCAATACCCCCTATTTTGGTCTTATGCTAGACATCCAAAAAAGAGATAGTGTCACTTTAGTAGGGCACCCACTACGATAAACTGTACGTACCATTGAGGTGTGAACCGTGGGAAAAGATCGGGGACTAAATCGTGTACCTAGAGCCTTGCTGGTTTTGTGGCTAGGTATGATTCTACTGGATACTTGGGTGCTGGCATCGGGGCGGCGGCCCGGCCAGTTCTTTGATGGAATTTCAAGCCAGCGGGTCAACCAACAGGCGGCGCGGTTGATTGTACAAAACTACCGCCAATTGGCTAGAACTGTTGGGGTGCAAGATGAGAAGACTGTAGAGATTGCCCTTAGGAAGTTGGGTAACAGGGCAGAGGGGAAAATGGATCCGGAGGCTTTGTCGGATTTGATTGCTCAAGTGGAATACGTGGAGGAAGCCATCAGATCTAGCCGGGCTAAGCGGGCTAGTGCAAAGGTATTGGATATCCTTGGGGATGACCCCAAGATTCATCAAGGCGACAAGGTAGGCACTATTCTGGTACTGGGTCATGAGGTAATTGCAGGCCAGGAACTCCTTGAGCCTATTACGATCCGCCGCCTTAAGGAAGAGCCTATCCTTGAGGTAGAAGCTGAATTGGTGGGAATCGGTATAA
>JAAZMF010000052.1 GCA_012798955.1 Bacillota bacterium
ATCACTGTGCCCATGATCTCACCGGTCATACTATTTAACGTGATCATGGGCTTGATTGGTACATTTCAGTACTTCACCCAAGCCTACATCATGACCGCAGGGGGCCCAGCAGATAGCACCCTATTTTACGCACTGTATCTGTATAACAATGCCTTCCGTTTCTTTAAGATGGGCTATGCCTCGGCCATGGCATGGCTCATGTTCTTGGTCATCTTCGTCATGACGGCTTTAACCTTTAGAGCGTCATCCCGCTTTGTGTACTATGGAGGTCAAGTTCGGTAACCAGATGGCAAAGGCCATTCAAGGAGGTGAGCCGTCAAAGAAAACTCCTATGCTATGCCATGGTGAACTAAGAGATCATATCCCGAGGAGGTTATGCCTGTGTTGAAGCGACGCTTAAGTTTAATGGTGGCCATAGTCATGATCACCATGCTTGTGGCTACACCCACATTTGCCGCCAAGACAAAGATCACCTACTGGCATCAGTGGACTGGCCAGTGGTCTAAGGTGCTAGAGGATATTGCCAATCTCTTTAACGAGTCCCAAGACCAGATTGAAGTTAAGGCAGTTGTTATCCCTGAGAACTTTCGAGAAAGACTCATGAGCTCTGCTGCCGTCGGGGATATGCCTGATGTAGTTAGCCTAACCGGTGACGGCAACCTGTATATGGCCGAACGGGGCCTCTTTCAACCAATAGATAAACTCATGGGTGAAAATGAGTGGAAGCAGTTCCAGGAATGGGCTTTACCGGTAGTCTGGGAGGTCAATGACTGGAAAGGCCATGTCTGGGCACTCACCCCCTATATCGATTGCTGCAGCTTGTACTATAACAAAGCCCATTTCACTGAGGCTGGTCTAGATCCTGAGGCACCCCCTTCCACCATCACTGAGCTAGATGCCTTTGCTGAGAAGCTAACTCGCTATGATGCCAGGGGCAATATCGATGTAATCGGTTTCTACCCAAGCTGGGGCCTAGATTACTGGGGTACTGTCTTTGGGGGCCAATTCGTTGATGAAGATGGTGCACCCACATTCAACAAAGACCCCAATATCCTAGCAGCTTTGGAATGGATTGCATCCTATTCCCACAAGTATGATGTCAACAAGATCGTAGCCTTTGAATCCGGCCTCTCTGAAGAGCGGGCAGGAGCCCTTGATCCCTTTATTTCCAAGAAAAAATCCATGGAACAGCAGGGTCAGTGGGTAATTATCAACTTGGCAAATTATGCCGAAGAGGACTTCTCCTATGGCATCGCCCCCTACACCCCCTACCCCGAGGGAGGCAAACAGGGCGGCGTCCTGGTGCGGTCAGCCTATGGCGCTTTGGCCATTCCTTCTGGGTCCAAGAACGCTGAAGCAGCCCTGGAGTTCATCAAGTTCTGGGTGGGCTACGGCTATGAAGCCCAGCGTGCCAAGATCTTTGAATGGGGCGCCTGGATGCCACTAGATAGGGAGCAGAAAGTCTGGGAGCAGGCCACCACTGTACAGTATCTGAATATGTTCCCGCAGTTTGCTACGTTCCGGGGCATACTGACTATGCAGAACTGGACCGTCATGCAGACCCCGGTGGATTCGTTCCTCTTTAACCGCATCTCTGCAGCTAGGGACTATGCAAGACTACTTGAGAAAAATCCCCAAAAGGCCCTCGATGATGCCGCTGCTGAGGTCATGAAAGAGTATGAAAGGATCCGCAAATAGCACGGGATTCTACTACTCCTGCGGGGAATCCCCCGCAGGAGCCTATCTTTACCGAGGAGTGAAGGCGATGCATAATAGAAGAACCATTAATCTAATGCTAAGTCACATAGCCCTGATCGTGTTTTCTGCCCTGTTTGCTCTGCCCCTATTTTGGCTAGTCTCAACCTCCCTAAAACCCAACACCGAGATCTTCATCTTCCCACCTAAATGGATCCCAAGCCATGTGTTCTGGGGGCATTATAAGACAGCCATAGAGTTCATACCCTTTTTTAGATATCTATATAACACCATTGCCATCTGTGCCTTGAGTGTATTGGGCAGCGTGGTCTCTAGCTCCCTGGTGGCCTATGGCTTTTCCCGCATTGATTGGCCGGAGCGAGATGCTATTTTTGTCGTTGTCATTGCCACCATGATGATCCCCTTTGCTGTGACCATGATCCCCATGTTTGTGATCTTCAACAAGCTTCGGTGGATCAACACCTTTAAACCACTGGTAGTGCCCACGTACTTTGGACCCGCATTCTATATCTTTTTACTCAGACAATTCTTCATGACCATCCCCTTGGAGCTATCTGATGCCGCCAGGATCGATGGCGCATCTGAGTTTTACATTTACCGAGCCATCATATTGCCCTTAGCTAAGCCGGCTCTAGCAGTTGTGGCCCTATTTCAATTCATTGGCTCATGGAATGACTTTCTCGGGCCCTTAATCTACTTACGTAGCACGGAGAAATACACCCTAGCTCTGGGCCTCCAACAGTTCCGCAGTGCACTCTTGACCGAGTGGGGTGGGCTCATGGCCGCCAGCACTTTGGTGACACTGCCCATTATCGTGCTGTTTTTCTTTACCCAGAAAACATTTATCCAAGGGATATCACTCACCGGTATTAAGGGGTAAAGCCATGGCTACCACGGCGCGGTGGGGGCCAGCTTAATCTCCCCCAATCGGCATCATTATATAGTTGGGCCAAGGCATCGGAGCACCTAACACCGAGCCCGAAGAGATGACGGAGCTTGTCCGGCTGCTCCCTTACATATTGCCACGGACGCACTCCCTGATAAAACTCTCCCAAGCTATTTACACCTAGAGCGGATTCAGTGATGGCAAGCACTTCATCCAAAGGTTTGGTCCAGATCCCAATGGGATCATGCCCCAGCAGAGTTGCTAGCTCATAGACTGCGGGTTTGAGAAAAACACCCAGGAGCCTTACCAAGGGAGCTATGCCTGTATCAGGTTTATCGATAAAACGGTGTATTAGTCCTTGTACCTGAAAAGGCAAGTTCCTCATGTAAAGATGGGCCTGATCACGCATAAATTCTTCGGTTGGTAGAGGGATATCAACTGCTCCCCAGATCACTCTATAAGTACCCGGTAAAGGCGGAGTCCAGTTACGGGGGTAATCATCTATATCCAGGAAATAGACCTGGAACTGACTGACACCGAACTCTTCGGGATCCAGATCTCCAAACCGCGACTGAAACTCCAAGCAGTATTCCAATTTGGGGACCATGGGGCCTTCCATGGCCGCAGATTGAGCAAATACGTGTAAGTCCACATCGGAGAAATAAGGAATAAAATCCCCCTTGACAAGGGAGCCCTTTAAGATAATGGCCTCGGCCAATTCTCCAAAGGTCTCCTGTACAGCACTAAGTAAATGCTCTTCCACCTTCCGCCACCCCGCCGGCGTAAGAATCTGCACTGGTTCCTCAAGCATAGTACCTATCCCCTCTCTAGCTTCCACCCGTTACAGTCCATCAACTGTTGCCCACCCTGAATTCATATACATATTGTGAATGGTTCCATTGGATTTGTTTCACCAGATGATACCCATATCCTCTGGAATCAAGGTTGAATTGACCCAATAGTCTCCCGCAGGGGATACCGGAGCCAAAACCGAATGGATATCCGTACAACAGGAAGGGGATAGCAGTGAGCGATACGACTAAGGGATATCTGTGGCTGTTTTTCACTATTACTATTTTTAGCACATATGAGGTAGTTGGAAGTATCTTTGCCCATGCCATTCATCCATTGTTAATTAATGCCATCCGATTTTCTGTAGGCGGATTGATTTTACTCCCTCTGGCCATCAAGACCATGCGCCGGGAGCAGCTACAACTAAGAGGGCCCGATCTCCTAGCTTTGTTCGGATTGGGCTTCCTAAATGCAGGCATATGTATGGGCCTGCAGCAATACAGTTTGCGGTATACTGAAGCATCCACTGCCGCAGTGCTGATCAGCAGTAACCCACTTTTTGTATCTCTCTTATCTGTGTTTTTCTTTAAGGAGTCTCTAACTAAAGACAAGATCATGGCCCTTCTATTGGGCATTGGAGGCATGCTTCTCGTCTCCGGTGGCCTTCAGTCACAAAATGCTCTTGGGCCTATACTAGCCACTTTGGCATCAGTTGTTTGGGCAATCTTTACGGTAGCCGGCAAGAAGCTATCCCAGCGCTACGGTAGCCTTGTAATGAATACTTTTTCTTTCCTCCTGGGTGGCGGATTTCTGCTCATCCTCACCGCTATTCTCCAAGTACCGCTCACGGGCCTTACTCCAAGCAACATACTGCTCCTCGCCTATGTAGGTGTAGTCGTTACAGGTATTGGGTATTACGCATTTTTCACAGGTCTACTTTACTTGGATACCACGGTAGGCGCAGCAGTCTTTTTCTTCAAGCCGGCCCTAGCCACGATCTTCGCCTTCCTCATATTGGGTGAACCGATATCCATCAGGAAGATTGCAGGTATCATGGTGATCATGGTAGCTATGGGTTTAGTGATCCCCCCCGTCAAAGGCGTGGTAAAGAAAGTCTTCAAGGGCGTAGGGGGAGCGAGCTAATCTACCTGCCACCCTTGTGATTCCTTTGTCTCGGGTTAAGTCTTCTTTCAGCCAAAAGAGGAACCTCGTTGTTGCTCTAGGTCCCGAGGTTCCTCTTCCGTTCATATCTACTTCGGTATGATGTACTTAATTTGCCAAACTACTTGAACTGAGGCAAATAAGGCCCATGGACTTGCAGTAAATCATCAAGGCATTTGCTGGCATTATCAATATCATCGATAACCGGATCTACTAAAAGAGCCTGCAAAGCAGCTTCCCTCGATCCCGTCATAGCTGCTTCCACCACCAGCTTCTGTACATTTACCTGCTGATTGCACAAGGCCGCAATACCCGTGGGTAAATCACCTACACAAAGGCCATGAATCCCGGCAGCG
>JAAZMF010000053.1 GCA_012798955.1 Bacillota bacterium
CTTGGATCAGTCGTGGATCGGCGATCCTACCTTCTCGTTTTACGCTATCTTAATTGTATCTCTTTGGGTAGGAGTCGGCTATCTCATGATTATTTACATCGCAGCACTTCAGGGAGTGCCGCGGCAGATCAGGGAAGCAGCTGCCATCGATGGTGCCAATGGGTTACAGGCGTTCTATCGCATTACCCTTCCCATGATCTTGCCTGCGATAACTGTGGGTGTTGCTATTTCCCTGAGTAGTTCCTTTAAGGTGTTCGATGTTGTCTATGCCTTGACAGGGGGCGGGCCGGGAAGGGCAACACAGGTGATTGCCCTAAACATCTTCGAAGAAGCTTTCCACCGGCACTACCGATATGGATATGCCAGCGCAAAGGCGATGATTCTCTTTGTTATGGTGGGCCTAGTGACCTTAGTCCAGCTAAAGGTCATGAAAAAAAGAGAGGTGGAAGCGTGATATGAATCCCCAAGCCAATGCAAGGGTCATACCAGCGCTAACGTTTTTGCTATTGGTTCTTATAGCGGTTTTAGTGTTATTTCCCATATACATGTCTGTACTAAACTCATTGAAGACAGAGGCGGACATGCTCAGTGCCCCCTTGTCAGTGCCGGATCAGCTGCAGTTCAATAACTATGTGGAAGCCTTCAGAAAGACCAATTTCTTGCGCAGTCTAGGTAACACAGTGGTTGTGGCTATCACAGGGATCAGTGGGATCATAGTGTTTGCTTCCATGGCGGGCTATAAGCTGTCCCGAACCCCAGGTACCTTGAGCAAGTTTCTTTTTGGCTTGTTTGTCATGTCCATGCTGATTCCCTTTCATTCGATAATGATCGGGCTAACTAAGATTACCAAACAACTGAGGGTGCAGGGCTCTACCATGGGGCTTGGTCTAGTCTATATTGGGCTTGGTGTACCTATGGCAGTTTTTCTGTATCATGGGTTTGTCAAATCTATACCTCGAGAACTCGATGAAGCTGCGTTGATTGATGGGTGTAGTGAATTGCAGTTGTTTTTTCTAGTTATATTCCCTCAACTGCGACCCATTACAGCTACCATCACGATAATCAATGCACTTTGGATCTGGAATGATTTTCTGCTACCTCTCCTCATGTTAACTGATCCGGATCACTACACCCTTCTATTATCAACGAACATGCTGGTTGGAGAGTATAGCAACGATTGGCCGGCTATTTTGGCAACTTTGGTTATGGCAGTATTACCCGTGATATTGTTCTATCTCTTGCTTCAGAAATATATCATGAGTGGAATATCTGAAGGTGCCATCAAAGGGTAGGTTACTGTGGCAAAGGAGTGAACTGCGAGATGGGCAACGGTATGCAGAAAACGGTAAGAGGGTTTTTGCGGGCAGAAGGGCAAGGGCTCATTAATGAAGATGGTGTAGAAGTTCTCCTGCGGGGAGTCGGATTTGGCGGTTGGTTCCTACCGGAAGGGTACATGTGGCGTTTCCCCGCTCAAGGGGACCGCCCTCGTCGGATTGAGAGGATGATTGAGGAGCTGATTGGACCGGAAAAGGCGAGGATCTTTTGGGAGACATACTATCGGCGTTTTATCTCCAAGTCCGATATACGGCAGATCGCCCAAGAAGGATTCAACTCAGTTCGCATACCACTCAATACACGGTTCTTGCTCAAGTCAGACGATCCTGTGGTGTACCATATAGAGCACCTGCAGATACTCGATGAGGTCATAGAATGGTGCAAGGAGTACGAGCTCTACGTCATACTCGATCTACACGGGGCTCCCGGGGGTCAGACCGGGACTAATATCGATGATTCAGAGCGAGATCAGCCGGAGTTATTTACTGACCCCAAAAACAGAGAGCTCACGGTGGCACTATGGCGGATGCTGGCCAAGCGGTATCGAGATGAGTGGATAGTGGCTGGATATGATCTTCTCAATGAGCCTTTGCCTGATTGGTTTTCATGCTATTATGATGAGGTAATGCCGCTTTACTGTGAGATAGTGAAGGCTATTCGTGAAGTGGACCAGCGGCATATGATCATCCTAGAAGGTGTTCACTGGGCTACAGATTGGTCCATTTTCACGGAGAAAATCGATGATAACATCCTATTGCAGTTCCATAAGTACTGGAATAACCCTGATACTGAAAGCATCCAAGCGTACCTAGATAAACGGGCAGAGTGGGATGTTCCGATTTTCATGGGTGAGGGTGGCGAGAATAACAAAGAATGGTATACTGGCGCATTTCGTCTATTTGAGGATCACAATATCTCGTGGAACTTCTGGACCTGGAAAAAGATGGAGACAACGAATTCCCCTTGTTCCATCGTTATGCCCCAGGGGTGGGATAGACTTGTGGATTATCTAGAGGGGGGCGCTAAGCCCGATGCAGGGGTATCCGAAGCCATACTGTGGGAGTACCTGGATAACATCGTGTTTGAACATTGCATCTATCGGCCCGAGGTGGTGTGCTCCATTTTCCGCAGGCCTCCTGTGCGTATTCCAGCTATTTTTTACGGATATAAGGGTGAGGGTAAAAGCTTTGGTCTCCAGGACAAAGCCCCAAGTAACCTACAGTTTCGCATGAATGACGGTACCGCCATTCATCCTGTGGCAGGGATTATGGAAAAGCCCAATTTCCATCATGGAGCGGGAGAGAGTTGGCTCACCGATGAATGGTTATGCGTGAGCTTAGCTACCGGAGATTGGTTGGCCTATGAGTTTGAAATAGCTCAAGGCATGGAGACCATGCTTTACGCTATTAGTCTGCATCTTTTGGCGACCACCGAGAATGGGGGCAGCGTTGCTGTTTCTGTTGATGGAGTCTTGGTGGGGCGGGTAGAGACTACTGACCTAGAGTGGGAAACGGTGCAAATTCAGAAAGCGTTAGATCTTGAGCCAGGCCCACATGAGCTAATCCTTAGGGCCGAGAGCCCTATAGATTTCCAATGGCTTGAGCTTGGCGTGGAACAAGCATAGTAAAGAAAGCCCAAGGTGTTGTCTGGTGGATGGACGATGGTTAAGAGAGGCACTAGAGGCGCAAAGAGGTGCAGGGCGTTCCTTGGTGGTATTGTATACTCCATCAGGGAGCCTTGCGGCCTTAGCCTCGCTTGTGTGGTGGGAGGGGCTAAGAGATGAGGCCTAGAAGCATTCGTTTTCGCTTGATGGTTGTCATGATCTGCCTAGCCACCTTGCCCATCATAATGGTGACGGGGATAGCCGCCCGTAATACACGAAGCTCCATTGAGGAGGAGATCATCAAGGCCAATACCTCCCGGATGCTATGGGCTAGTCAGTATTTAGAGGAACTTATCCATCAGATCGATCGACTATTTTACTCATTACAGATCAACCAGCAGCTCATAGACAGTTTCGATGGAATGGACCATCCAGATGTTGGTGCACAGTATAGGGCCCAAAGATATATACGAGAAGTGCTTACATCGGCTTTCTACGCAAACTCTCGCAGGATCGATGAGTTGACTCTTTTTGTGAAGGGTAGTGGGAAAACAGTTTCGGTAGACTATGTGAGCAATGGTACGGTGACCTCGGTGGATGTTGGTAGCAGTATCTGGAGCCGTATGCTTGATGAGCCCATCAACATGTACTTTAGAGCGTCTCCCAAGGGCATCTATGCTCTACATAGCATAAACCGTTTTCAAGACCAGGAGATGCTTGGCGGTTTCGCCGTAAGGCTCAATACAGATACCTGGAACGAGCTAAAGGGCATCTTGTTGTCAGAGGTGGAGAGCTCTGTTTGGGTGCTTAATGATGAAGGGGAAATGGTGTCCGACTGTGATGCAATGGACATTCCCCACGAGATTCGGTTACAGCTTGGTAGCATCCAAGATAGTCCGTCCGAGCCAGTGTTAGGTAAGACCAAGGACTACTTCTACTTCATCCAGCGAATCGGCACGGGACAATTGACTGTGATTAAGACGATACCCAGCGCGATGGTAAGTCGTAGCTCACGGGCTACGATTAGGGCGGGCATTGTTACCGCTGGTCTGTTTGCTCTACTATCGATCCTTCTTTCTATCTTTCTGTCTTTCCGGATTAGTCAACCCATTGTCAGCTTAGCAGAAACTATGAAAAAGACCCAACTCCATGAATTTGAGTGGAAACCGGTGCATAGCTACGATGAGATTACTTTGCTAGAGCAGTGTTACAACTCCATGATGCAGCGGATTAGAGATTTGGTTCAAACTCAGTATCAAAGGGAGATCGAGCTCCGCAATGCACAGCTCATGGCGCTCCAGGCCCAAATCAACCCCCATTTTCTAAATAATACCATGAGTCTCATCGGGGGCATGGCGCTTAGTAAGGGCGTGCCGGATATATATAAGATCGCCAAGGTAGTTGGGGACCTCATGCGATATGCCATGGGCGGGAATAACGACTTGGTGACACTAGAAGACGAACTAAGTCACATGCGCAACTATTTGTTCATCCAGGAGCATCGGTTTGCAGAGCGCTGTACCACCATCATCTCCGTAGATGAAAGGGCTCTAGACAGTGAGATACCCAAGTTTACTCTCCTTCCAATAGTAGAGAATGCATTTGAGCATGGGCTACACCCAAAGGCGGGTCAGTGGGAACTGCAGATTCGGGTAAAGCGCATTGGCCATCGCATTGCCTTCATAGTTAGGGACAATGGTGTTGGGTTCACCGATGAACGATTGCGCGAAATCCGAGGAGAGCTCAAGACCCCTTTGCTGACGAAAGCATCTACTTGGCAGATGGAGCCTAATACAGGAAAGCGGAGACGGGGCATTGGATTGAAAAATGTCGATACTAGACTTAAGTTGCAGTTCGGTAGCAAAAACAGGGTGCGTGTATTTAGCGAGTTAGGGAAGGGGACTGTGGTTGTCCTCACTTTCCCCGCATCTGGCATGGAGGTCTAAGAAATGTATGGGGTACTCATCATTGAAGACGAGCCCTGGTCTCGAGAAGTGGTAAAGGCTCTAGGTGAGTGGGAGACTCTGCAAGCGAGGGTGCTTGGAGAGGCTGACAACGGTCTTGAGGGTCTTAGGCTTATTGAGGAGTTAAGACCGGACATTGTCATAACCGACATGCGCATGCCTGGGCTCGAAGGCGCCGAGCTTCTGAAAGCTATAGGTGAGCAGTTCCCTTCGGTGAGAGTCATTGTAATGAGTGGGTATGATGATTTCGCCTACATGAAACAGGCCATTCGTTCCCAGGTTGTCGACTACCTTTTGAAGCCGCTAGATGAAGAGGAATTGAATGCATCTCTGAGTCAATGTATCAAGGGTATTGCAGAGGAGCAGACAAGTAGTGGAAGCGGAAGTGTGCCTAGCGCCAAACCCCATGAAGTAGCCGGTGAGGGAGCCCGTGAAGACGACGATGTCCTAGATTTGCAGGCAGTGAGGGCGTATGTTGATGGACACTTTGAGCAGCCGATTTCCTTATCCATCATCGCTGAGCAGTTTCTTGTAAGCAAGGAGCATTTGAGTAGGACCTTTAAAGCTGATATTGGGGAGAATATGTCGGATTACATAATCAGGAAGCGGATGGAAAAGGCTCAAGATCTGCTCCTTCAAGGCCAGCATGAGATCAAGCATGTGGCAGAGATGGTGGGGTATGATGATGTATCATACTTCTATCGGGTCTTCAAAAGATATTTTGGCATTACGCCGGGGCAGATGCGGGCAACCGGTGGGATGTAAAGCCCCGGGGACTTTGAAGCGTAAAATAGTGAATGGATCTATGACATCACCGCCCTTTTAACCCTCGATTGGCGTACAATCGAGGGGGATGTCGTGGTATCATATTCCAGACTGGAAGTCCAGATCAAAGGGACGTCTACCAGAGAGCGGTTACTGAACATAGTTCAGCACTTTCGCAGATGAGATAATTGGTTTCCGTGGAGCTAGTATACTTCAAGACTGTAGAGGCCCAAACGAGGTAGTAATCGTATGCAATTGACGCTTGAACGGCCTAAGCCATCTGTGCCGGCTTGGGTGGGGTCTCTAGTGACAGAAGCGCGGGATAGCCTATGGAAAGGCTGGAGAGATGGCTTGTGGCCAAGGATACAGAAAATTACAGGCATTGGGGGTATTTGAATGATAGATGTATTTGCTGTGGCTGATTTGCTTGTGTCAAAGGTCCGCAGTTGCTACGGGGATGATGTTGATCTAGTGGCCTACTATGGCTCCTATTCCCAAGGGACAGCTACCTCGGGTTCTGATTTGGATATGTTCTATGTCCCGGTGGAAGGGAAGAACCCCCCGGTTGGCCGAACAGTTCTAATAGAGGGGATCCTCTTCGATTTCTGGCCTATCCCGTGGAGTACACTGGAAGGCTTTACAACTGGGCGACTTCGGGGTTGGTCCATGGCTCCAGCTCTAGTCTACCATGCAAAGGTGATCTACAAGCGGTCCAGTGAGGCAGAGGCGCGGCTAGATACCCTAAAGCAAACTATCATCGATCTGCAGAAACCAGAGGCTCGACCGCAGATGATCAGCCGTTCTTTGGACATGTTCCCGGTTGTCTTGGCCCATCTTGGGAATCTACGCCTTGCAGGTGCCGGTGGGCGCTTGGCAGATGTGCGAAGCGCTGGCTTTGAGGTGCTTGTCGCAGCTTGGGAGTGCCTAGCATTGGCCAACCAAGCCTTTTTTGATCAGGGTTTTCGCAGTATTACCCAACAAGCTTCTAGGTTGCAGTCCAGGCCAGCAGATTTTGAGAGCTTAGTTACGACCATCGGGGTCTCATCCGATTTAGATGAGATCGTGGCAGCCGGTGAGAGGCTTACCTTAGAGACCCGTGAGATCTTGCTTCGGTTGCAGCAGTCTATGCCGGCAGAGCGGGGGATTGGCGAGGGGTTTCGGGGAGCTTATCCCGAGATTAAAGATGGGCTGCGAAAAGTACTTTCTGCCTGCAAGGAACAGCGCCCATTTGATGCTAGCATCGCTGCCTGGAATCAGCAGGTGAGCCTAGGTGAAATGCTAAATGATCTGCGTAACAAGATCGGTAGTCACCCAGCCTTCAACCTTTACAGCGAGGTAAGTGCGTTCTATGAGGAACTGGCCTTCCCGGATCTCATGGAATGTGCACTAGATAACTTGAGCAAGCTGGCTGAGGAAGCGGAGCGGCTTGATGAGCGTTTGGTGGGATGGCTAAAAGGCCATTCTGTAAGTCTGCAGACATTCGAGAGTATTGAGGATTTTGCCCACTACCTTTGATACGTCCCTACAGCATCTGACAATATCTTTGATCATTTACATAGGTTGACATAATGTACATATAGTGTTAACATGAAGTTACAGATTTAAATCGCTTGAAATTGCCTTTTGTCTAATCTACTCATCGAGCCCGAGGATAGATGGGCACCGAGCTAGCCTTACATATTGTGTTGCTACAGACTTTGTGAATGAGATTTAGGTGTAAGGCTATTGCTTTACCGAAGGGGGTGATGGGGGAACGGCACAGTTGGTGTCTTTGCTTTGCAGAGGGAATTCGACTAAGGAGTGAGCATTCATGTATCGAAACAAGCGTTTGGTTCTTGGCTTAATCGTTGCTTTGGTCTTGCTCATGTCGGCTAGCGTATCGATTCATGCGGCTGAACTGTGGCACTATTGGCTATCTGGCGGGGAAAAAGAAGCGATAGAAGCCTTCGTAGCCAAAGCCGGTGAGATGTATCCTGAGTGTGAGTTTTCCTTGCGTGGTATACCAGGGTCAAGTGCAGAGATTAGGCGGCAGTTAGGCGCAGCCTTCATGGCAAATGATCCTCCGGAAGTATATCAAAGTTCAATCGGATATGACCTCAAATCCTATGTTGATGCCGGTCGCCTAGAGCCCATCGACGACGTCTGGGCTGCTATTAATGGTGATGAAGTGTTTAGTGAGGGCCTAAAGAACGCTGTTAAGTTTGATGGCCATGCCTATGCTATCCCCCTCAATACCCATGTCGCCAGCCAGATATTCTATAATAAGGCGATTTTCGACAAATACAATCTTACTCCCCCAACTACATGGGACGAGTATAAAGAAGTCTGTAAAGTCCTCGAAGACAACGGTATTGCTCCCTTTGCTGCGTCACCGACAGGGATAACGTACCGGTTTTTTGCTCCGCTGATCACGGTGCTAGGGCCTGAAGGCTATCTAGCCCTTGGCAACGGCGAGTTAGCTTTCACTGATCCAAAAGTTCGAGAAGTCTTCAAGCTCTATGGAGATGTCATCGTTAGTTCCTACATGTTCGGTTGGTCGGGCTACGGATGGGCTGAGGCCGCCGATGAAGTTATCAATGGTCACGCTGCTATGTATCTCAATGGTGACTGGGTTATAGCTTACTTTGAGCAGGCCGGTTGGGTAGCCGGTGAAGACTTCGCTTGCTTCCCAGCCCCAGGTACTGAAAACGTAATCATCACCATGGTTGACGCATTGGCTGCCCCCAAGAACTCTAGAGATATGGAGGGTGCCAAGAAGCTGTTGCTTGCTGCCGGTAGTATTGAGGGTCAAGAGACTTTCAATAAATACAAGGGTTCAGTTGCAGCTAATCTAAGTGTCGGGGCCGAGATCTTCGACAACCATCCGATCTTAACAGAAACCTATAATCGCTTCCAGAAAGTCAACGAGGAAGGTGTCATTCTTCCCAACCTGTCATTTATGTTACCACCTAGTCTCAACAACGAGTTATCAAAACAGATAGAAATGTATGCCCTTAATCCCACCGACAAAGTGCTTGATAGTGTTCTAAATACCCTCGAGGGCATGAGGCAGGAGCTGATTGCGGAAGACGCCTTTGTAAAATGGTCTGATCTGTAACCGAGAAGCAGGAGGGGACGCAAGTCCCCTCCTGTCGCAATCACATAAACATATAATGCGGGATATTCCAGATAAAGCTGATAACTATCTTAATGGAAGGATGGGTAATATGGCTCATAGCATACCCGTGGGTTTACAACTCTTCTCAGTTCGCCATGACTTAGATAAAGATCTTCGTGGAACTTTGCAGGCTGTAGCTCGGATGGGATATGCAGGTGTGGAGTTTTTCGGCTTTCCAAAGCACCCAGCCAGGGAATTGCGGGCCCTACTTGAAGAATTTAATCTGGCTTGCTGTGGCTGGCACACGCCTTTTGAACTAGTTCAAGAAGACAAACTAGAGGAAACCATTGCGTTCAATAAGGAACTAGGCAACAAATACATCATCATCCCGGCTTTACCTGAAGAGGTGCGCCAATCCCGGGCTGATTGGCTGAAGCTAGCGGACTTCTTCAACGACCTAAGCAGAAAGCTAGCCCCACACGGAATGGTAACGGGTTATCACAATCATAGTATCGAATTTGTTCCGTTTGATGACGAGAAGCCATGGGATACATTTTTCCAGAATACAGAAAAGTCGGTTGTCATGCAACTAGACCTGGGGAATGCCATGGTAGGCGGGTCCGATGTCATTGCCATTCTAGAGAAATACCCAGGCCGAGCTACCACCATTCATTTTAAACCTTACTCTCGAAAAGCGGCCAAAGATAAGCCTGAGGATGGATTTCGCCCTGTGATCGGTGAAGACGATGTGCCATGGCCTAGAGTATTTGAGCTTTGTGAAGCCGGTGGGACTGAGTGGTATATTGTAGAATACGAGAGCGATGCATTTCCACCTCTAGAGGCAGTGAAACGGTGTTTGGATGGCCTAGAAGCGAAGCGCGCATCTATTTCTAGCTAATAGTTTGAGGCAGACTTCCACTTGTAAGACAGAGGTGGCCGCCTTGTGCGCCTCGTAAGGTATTTTTATGTGAAACTCGGGGCGGCTCCAGGGAAATGGGTATGGGCTGGCTTCTAAGAGACTTAGCGTGTGCCGAATAGCCCTCCCTAGGGGAGGGTTTTTGGTACTATCTTCAACTATTTGCAGTAGTTGACATAATATACTTGTAGCGTTAACATGAAATTGGGGAGTTAAATCCTTTGAAGTTATGAGTTGCGATGATTGTTCTACTTCTGATGAGGAGACGAGGATGAGTTCTAACCTTGCTAACGGACATGATGAGACACTAAGTCGCCGACCAACCCTAGCGGATATTGCTCGGGAAGTTGGGGTTTCCACTGCTACCGTATCTTTGGCTCTAAGTGGAAGCCCGTTGGTTGCAAAACAGACGGCTAGGCGTGTCAGAGAAGCTGCGAGAAGGCAAAACTACCGACCACACGCGATTGCACGGCGGCTATCTACGGGTCGCTCAGAAGTTATGTCCTTGTTTGTATTGGATGGTAAACAGCATTCATCTAGATGGCTGCTCTCCTCTAGCTGGATGTTCTATAGTCAGATCCTCAAAGGGCTTAGCGTGACACTGGGCCAGCATGGATACAATCTCCAGCTTTGTATGGTTGGAGACGAAGTTAGAGGCTGGCCTAGCATTATAGTTGAGCACGCAATGGAGCGAGGAACCGATGGCATATTCTTGCTGTTGCAGGACCGAGATGAGTATTCTACCCTAGACGAGTTAGCCAACTTGAGTTTGGAAGTACCTATGGTAACCATCAACTGTACCCTTGCTAGAACGGTTAGTTCTGTCCAGGTAAGTAACGAGCAAGCCGCTAGTGATGTCGTGAATTACTTGATTAGCTTTGGCCACAGAAAAATTGCCCATATCGCCGGTCCTAGCGACTCATTCAATGCAGAAGACCGGCGAGCTGGGTATCTGGCATCTATGGGAAAGGCGGGACTGGCTGTGCCTGACGGGTATCTGGTCGAAGGCGACTGGCAAATGCAATCGGGGTATCAGTTAGTGCAGAATCTGATGGCACTGCCGGTGCCGCCTACGGCAATCGTCTGCTCCAATGATCATATGGCTGTGGGTGCCCTCGAAGCCTTGAGGGGAATGGGGATCAGGGTCCCGGATGAAGTGTCTTTGGTGGGATTTGATGATACAGAAATATCTAGCGTAGTTACACCCCGCTTGACCACAGTAAGGCAACCACTGGAGGAAGTGGGAATAGTTGCGGCTAATCAAGTTCTAGCGTGGGACAGAGACGTACCAAGCCCGGCTCAACATACTGTATTGGTACCAAGCCTTGTAGAAAGAGAATCATGCAAGAGATTGTCGGGTTAGGTAAGGGAGGTGATAGCGTCCCGGTAACAGAACGGGCTCAATTTCCC
>JAAZMF010000054.1 GCA_012798955.1 Bacillota bacterium
AGTCTAAGGAAGACTAGGCTTGAGAAGGATAAAAGGGGATTTTGCCGAGAGGTGAAGTCCCCTAATGGCTTTTTCAGTATAAGCACTCAACAGGTCAAGATGGTAGAATCACATATCATCTCAGGGTTTGAGTCAGGGTTTTCCAGTAATAGCAGGAGTTCGAGCGTCAGTTGAGTAAGCCTATGCAGGGATAAGCATGACATGGAAGGTGGATCTATGTATATTGCCGGTATAGATGTTGGCGGTACGAACACTGATGCCGCCTTGATCAAGGATGATGTGGTTGTGGCCACCGGTAAGGTGCCTACTGACCATGCAAATCTGGTGGAAAGTACGGCTGCAGCTCTAGAAGCTATTCTTAGTTCCTATCAAGGCTCTAGACCACTAGAACTGCACCTTAGTACTACTTTGTCCACTAATACCATTGTGGAAGGAAAAGGAGATCCCACCGCCGTACTGGCTGTGCCAGGTCCGGGGATGCGTATCGAGGACCTAAATTTGGGATTTCCCGTCCACGTACTCTCTGGGTCGGTGGATCATAGGGGGCGGGAAGTGGGGGAAATCGACCATGATGAGGTGCAGCGTGCTCTAGCTGCCGCACAAGGCGAGAATATGGTGGCACTGGCAATAGTCGGGAAGTTCTCACACCGCAATCCTGCCCATGAACTCCAGATCGAGGAAATAGCCAAGAAAGCAAACCCAGGCTTTCGACATATAACTTTAGGTCATCGACTGTCGGGGCGTCCCAACTTCCCTAGGCGTTTAGCAGCGAGCTACCTAAATGCCGGTGTTGCGGGACAACAGGCGGTATTTGTGGAAATGGTGAAAAGGCTAATGGTTCGGGGAAGAAACATCGGCAAAGTATTCTTGCTCAAGGCTGATGGAGGGACTATGACTCTCGATGATTCCCTGGCAAGGCCGGTGGAGACTATCTTGAGTGGGCCGGCTGCAAGCCTTATGGGCGCCCAAGCACTGACTGATTATCCCGAAGGCAATGGGGTGATTGTAGACATTGGTGGAACTACCACCGATATTTCGGTACAGGTAGCCGGTGAACCGGTTTTCCAACGACAAGGGGCAGAGATCGCAGGTCACAAGACTTTGGTGCCAGCATTGTTTGCCCGTTCCATCGGACTGGGAGGCGACTCGGAAATAAAGGTAGTCTCTCAGCAAAACCAGGGTCAAGATGGGCCAAAGCTGCAGATCGGGCCTAGGCGAGCTGGTACTCCTGCGGCTCTAGGTGGAAGCAAAGTCACTCCCACCGATGCAGCGGTGGTCCTGGAGCTAGCCCAGATGGGTGATGTCGACAGAGCAAGAAGAGCGGTGAAGACTCTCGGGACAGCTCTGGGGTTGGGGATTAGGGAGGCTGCTCAAGCTATCATAGACAGGTTTACACAGCAACTGGTAGAGGAAATTGAGGCAACTTATACCTATCTTGAGTCTCGACCGGTTTACACGATTTCTGAGCTATTGGCTCCACCGGATATTCGACCCCGGGTACTTATAGGCTTGGGTGGGCCGGCAGAGGTCTTCATACCCTTAGCGGCCAAGGCCATGGATGTAAAATGGGAGGTATTGCCATACCACCAGGAAGCTAATGCCATTGGAGCTGCGGCTAGCCGACCTACGGCTGCGATTACTTTCCATGCTGATACTGCTCTAGGCACAATCACAGTACCTGAGATGGATCATATGGGGAAGATTAGAAGGGCTCTGCTTTTTGATCTGAGAAAGGCACGGGCAGAAGCCATTCAGTGGGCTGCAAGAAAAGGAGAGGGTCTTGGTATTACTAGCCTAGATGATATCGTAATTATCGAGGAAGAGAGCTTCAATATGGTACGGGGATTCCGTACGGTTGGCCGTATTTTCACCATCAGGGCACAGGTGCGGCCCAAGGTGCGGCGCATAGCTGCAGTGCGGGAAGGGGGGGAGGAACTAGATGTGGGGCAGTAGACACAAAGTAGGACTAATTTTCTTCCCGGCCTTTGACTGGGCCATTTCACCAGACCATCCGGAAAGGGAGGAACGCTTGCTTTATACCCGGGATCAGATAATGGAAGAAGGGTTACTGGATGTACCGGGGGTTGAGGAGTTCCGCCCGGAAATCGCCAGTGAGCTGGAGATTAACCGCTCCCATGTTTGTGTTCCCTCTACAGCCAATGTTATCACCGAGTCTCACAGAATTGCTGCCGGGGGGAGCATAACAGCAGCTGACCTAGTATTTACCAAGAGAGTCAATCGGTCTTTTGCTTTATTGAGACCTCCCGGGCATCATGCCAATCGGATAGTACATGGATCTCGGGGATTTTGCACCATCAACAATGAGGCTATCATGGTGGAGCATATTCGTCATACCTATGGCCCGAATCTGCGTATAGCCATAGTGGATACAGATGCCCATCATGCCGATGGATCTCAAGATATTTTCTACAATGACCCTGGAGTCTTGCATATTTCTTTGCATCAAGATGGCCGTACCTTGTACCCTGGTACCGGTTTTGTGAATGAACGGGGGGGCCCTGCAGCCTATGGACAAACTATCAATGTGCCTTTACCGCCAGGTACTGGGGATGAGGGGCTTTTGTATGCAGTGGAGAATCTGGTGCTTCCGATATTAGATGAATTTCAGCCGGATGTGATTATCAATGCTGCCGGTCAAGACAACCACTATACAGATCCATTAACTAATATGAATGTAACGGCTCAGGGGTATGCGCGGTTAACAGAGCTTCTGGCCCCAGACATTGTCGTTCTGGAAGGTGGGTATTCTATTGAAGGAGCTTTGCCTTATGTCAATGCAGGGCTGCTTCTGGCATTGGCGGGGCTAGACTATAGTGCAGCCCGGGAACCGGACTGGTCAGCAGAAAAGGTAAGACAATCACCTCGAGTTACAGAGGCGATTAAGGCCATTGTCGGGCAACTCCAGGAGATGTGGGCTACCCGCAAGGATGTTGATCTGGCAAATGTGTTTGGTAGTGGTCCGGTTTTCGAAAGACACCGCCGCATCTACTATGATACGGATAATATCATGGAAGAACAGGTGGAGCGGATCGGATTATGCTCTAGCTGTAGTGGTTGGCGCTCTATTTACTCCGGTGCTGCCCGAGGGTTAGGTGGAGCTTTGGGGCGTACCACGATGATTGCTGCAATTCTGATTCCGTGGCATGCCTGTACCCAGTGTCGGGGCGAAGCAGCAAACAAGTTTCAAGAAGCCCTAGATAGTGGCAGGTTTCGCTATGTCTATTTACAAGATGTGGAAAGGGACATCTACAGGCGTTCTTGAAGGATTAGAGCTCTAGCATGGGGAAGATACCGATGTGCTAATTCCAGTACCATGACACAAAGTGTGAGTATCTGGGTGGCTTATGACGGGACAGGATGCCTATGGCTAGAGAGGGATGTTGTATGGACTACGACTTTGATCTGATAATGGAACGACGGGGCACAAATTGTGTGAAATGGGATGGCTTAGTAGATAGATATGGGGAAAAGGATCTACTACCCTTTTGGGTTGCTGATATGGATTTTGCGGTAGCAGAGCCAATCCAAAAAGCTATCATTGATCGTGTGCAGCACCCCATCTATGGTTACACTCAAGTCGCCCCTTCTGTGTTTGAGGCGATAATCAGTTGGCTTGATAGGCGACATGGCTGGCATGTGCAGCCAGAATGGATTGATTTTACCACTGGGGTAGTCAATGCCTTAAACCTTATTATTAATACTTATACATTACCTGGTGATAAGATCTTGGTACAACCACCGGTATATGCTCCTTTTTTCAATTCGGTGCTCAACAATGGTCGTCAGGTGGTGTATAATTCTCTAATCCAGACAGACAGCAGCTACACCATGGATCTAGGCGATCTGGAAAGCAAGATCGATTCCCGCACCAAGATGCTCATTTTGTGTAATCCCCACAACCCAGTGGGTAGGGTTTGGAGTAAGAAGGAATTACAGCAGCTGGCAGAGGTTTGTTTGAAACATGATCTGCTCATGGTTTCCGATGAAATTCATTCTGATTTTATCTATACAGGGTACAAACACGTGCCTTTAGCATCCCTTTCGCCAGAGATAGCTGAAAATACCATTACTTGTATGGCTCCCAGCAAGACTTTCAACTTGGCTGGTTTGGCTACTTCCTTTGTGGTGATCCCAAGCAAGCAATTGCGGAGGCTTTTCCGAAATACATTGCAGAATGTGGGAGTAAGCAATGCCTTCTTAGGGGTTACTGCCCTGGAAGCTGCTTATCGCCATGGGGAAGGCTGGCTGGAAGAGCTTTTGATCTACCTCGAGGAAAATCGAGATTTGGTGAAGGACTTTCTTGAAAAACAAGTTCCCGGTATTAAGATGAAAAAGCCACAGGGAACCTACCTCACCTGGCTCGATTGCCGGGGATTGGCAGTGGAAGAGAATGATCTACAGGATTTCTTTATTGATAAAGCCAATATCGTTGTCAATGACGGTAAGTGGTTTGGTCCGAATGGCAAAGGGTTTGTCAGATTTAACATCGGTTGCCCACGCCCCCTTCTACAGGAAGGTCTTTGTCGAATGGAGAGGGCGGTGAAGGAGAGGTCAGGGATCTTGACTGGCCGAGCCTAGTATGTGAGGTGCCATCATCTAGCTACGTATACATGGTGGCACTAGGTCCTTCCGCCTTGACTTCGTGATGCTTTATGCTATCATTATAATTGTGGCTTGCTTAAGCACAAAAAATGCAAGTTATCTCCGAATTCCGCATACGGAAACGGGGGACCCCTTAACTGGGGTGAATCCTGAATATCAGGTAGGGCAACTTGGGTGCCCGAACCCGTCAGCTAACCCCGTAGGAGTGGTCCAAGGGTTGAGTTTTGGTCCCGATTGACTTTTTGCTGGCTTCGATATTATGCCAACAGGGTCTCAGCTGGACTACTTGGTACCACTACTATATACGGGGTGATTTTTTGTGAAATTCCGGTGGGAGCGTGTGCGGGGAGATGTAATTGGAGGAGCCACTGCAGCGGTTGTAGCCCTTCCCTTAGCTATGGCTTTTGGGATCGCCAGTGGAGCGGGAGCTGTGTCTGGCTTATATGCTTCGATTTTCGGTGGGCTGACCGCGGCGGTTTTTGGTGGCTGTGGTGTGCAGATCACTGGGCCTACTGGTGCGATGACAGCGGTCTTGGTGATGATTGTCAGCAAGCATGGAATAAATGGCATGCTGTTGGCTGGTGCTTTAGCTGGCTTAATGCAGGTGCTACTCGGTGTTTTGCGGTTAGGCAAGTTTGTCAAGTTTCTTCCTCAACCAGTGATTGCCGGTTTTACAAATGGTGTCTCTATCCTGTTTTTCATGACGGCAATAGATGATGCTTTACAGACCCCTTCTATCACGATAATCACCACCCTGGTGATTCTTCTGGCATTGCGTTTCTTCAAACAGGTGCCAGAGTCCCTCTTTGGCCTAGTTGCCGGTCTCGTCATGAATGAGCTGTTTATACATAGCCCCCACGTGGTGGGGGATCTTCCTTTCACCATACCCCAGCCCACATTGGCATTGATGCCCTTTGGGATTATCGGTCAGCTGATCAGGCCTGCGATTACCATATGCCTTTTGGGGAGCATTTCAGCTTTGCTATCTGCGGAGGTTACCGATGCGATGATCGGGACCAAACATGATAGTGATCGAGAACTAATCGGGCAAGGGCTGGGAAATCTGGTATCCTCTCTTCTAGGCGGTGTTCCCGTATCCGGAGCAGTTGCCCGCTCAGGGGTAAACGTCCATAGCGGGGGCCGTACACGTCTTTCCAGTATTCTCCATGCCATTTTCTTGTTAATTATGGTTATAGCCTTGGGGCCTGTAGCTAAACGCATACCATTAGCTTCCTTGGCTGCGATTCTCATGGTGGCTTCAGTGCGCACAGCGGATTGGAAAAGCCTAAGACTCATGCCCCGAGCCCGGTGGAGCTATGGCGTGATCATGACCATTACCACCATTTTGACAGTGGTCCGGGATCTGACCATTGCCGTAGCAGTTGGGGTGGTCTTGGCTGCCGCTGTGGTGATGGTGGAGCTAGCATCTATGCCCCGGGGTAGTGAAGTCGCGCCACAAAAAGCCTCTCCAGCTTCTACTTACCCGATTCACCCCGATGTTCAGGTAATGACATTTAGTGGTCCATTATTCTTTGTTGGGACAGAAAATCTGAGAAGTCAAATAAGGGATAGTCTCAGCAAACCTATCTTGGTTCTGGATTTATCCGATGTACCCACCATGGATGAGACAGGTGCCTTAGCACTTAAGGATCTAGCTGATCGACTGCAAAGAGAAGGCAAGAGCCTCTACATAGGTGGCCTTAAACAAAAGTCCTTGCGGATGTTGACTAGAATGGGTCTTGTGGGCGACTTAGGTCGATCTCGGGTGTGTAAGGGCCTAAGGAGCGCTCTGCGCAGGGCTTCCCAGGAAGCGATGCAAATAGCTCGTGCAGAGTCCAAGCTGTGTCCTCAGCAGTCGTAGCTTGACAAGTCTAAAGTGTATATGAATAGGGCCTATATGGGGACAGAGAGTCTTAGGCAGTGATGGGGGGGTTGACTGTGAACAAGCGATCTCTGGTTTTATGTGCTATATTACTGATATTTTGGCTGGTGATCTCTGCAGAAGCAGATTGGCAGCACATTTTGGTTGGGACGGTTCTTGCTTTAGCAACTGTGTGGTTCTGGCAGGATCTTGGACCGAGACTACCCCGTTTGCTTTCTGGCACAGAATTGCTGCTTTTGGGTCACTGTATTATGACCTTGATTCGATTTATCATTCAATCGAATAGCGCCGTGGCCAAGACTATTTTGCTATCGAGTCCACCGGTGGGACCGGTGTTCGTGGTGATGCGGCCTCCCATCGAGAGCAACTGGGGAAGGGTGCTATTGGCCAACTGTATAACCATCACCCCAGGTACGGTGACTGTCGATATCGATCCAGAAACGGGTCAATTCATTGTGCATGCACTGACAGAAGAAGCAGCACATGGCCTGTTTGATTGGCAGATCATTCAGGAAATCAGCAATCTGGAATCATGGGGACAAAGGAGGGTAAAGCATGCTGTGGCTGCTAGTAGGTCTCATGGTATTGATTCTGTTGGTACTCTTGCGGGCGATTATCGGCCCGACGGTAATTGATCGCTTACTTTCCATAAATGCCATCAGCAGCAAGGTCAGCATGATTATCTTGTTGATGGCATTCATGAGGGGTGATTATGGATTCATCGATGTAGCCTTTGTCTTTGTATTATGCGGATTTGTAGGAGGGCTTTGGATATTGCGGGTGCTAACCCCTGGTGACTGGCAACTGAGGCTGCCGGGGTTAGGTGGATTTGAGGGTGAGGGAGAGGAAGCGGTGTCTCATGATTAAGTTCTTAGCTAATGTGTGTTTTGTCGGGTCTTTTTGTGCATTTGCCCTGGGCACCTTGGGGTTGTTTCGCTTGCCGGATCCATATACTCGCCTTCATGGGGTTGGTATGGGGGATACCCTAGGGGTGGGGTTGGGGGGCCTAGGACTCTTTTTGCTTAGTCCTAGTTGGGCTTTGCGGATCAAATTACTGGTTATCCTAGTGCTGTTTTGGACGATCAATCCCACTATGACCCATCTGGTGGCTAAGGCAGGCCTGATTCACGGGGTGGATCCTGTAGAAGGCACCAAATTGATCAAGGGGTGAGCATATGGAGTTTACGGCTGTCGATTATGGGACTATGGTCATGCTCTTGATCTTAGTGGCGGCTTCTTTGGCCATGTATTTTATCAAGGATCTGATACATGCCGTCATTGTGTATGGAGCCTATACTTTGATCATGGCTTTGGTTTGGCTACAGATGAACACCCCTGATATTGCTATTACTGAAGCTGCCGCGGGGATCGGGATGACGGTTCTGATGATGGTGGTTATTTACCGTACCAACCGAAGGGAGGAGTAATTATGAGGCTGCGGACTTTGATCATATTGCTGATTGCATTATTGGCTGGCTATGTAGTCTTAATTGCTGTGGCCGAGTTGCCTCCCTACGGAATGCCAGGCAATCCCGCCCATAACGAGGTGACCCAACGTTATATTGAAAACGCTTTGGAGGATACAGGGGTCCTCAATATGGTTACAGCTATTGTTTTAGACTACCGGGCCTATGACACCATGTTCGAAACCATCGTGTTATTTACAGCGGTTCTCGCGGTGGTCATCACCCTAAAAACTTCAGAGGAAAAGGGTGGTGGGCAGTGAGAGATTTTGTCCTAAAACGAGTAGCGGCATTGCTTTTGCCCTTTATCCAAATGTATGGACTATATGTGATTTTTCATGGCCATGTCTCGCCCGGGGGGTCTTTTGCCGGTGGCATAGTAGTGGGGTTAGCCTTTATCGCTTTTGCCACCATCTATGGTGTCGAAAAAGGCCGGGCAAAGCTGCCGGAGAAAGTGACGACCTTAGCTGAGAGCTATGGGACTCTCTGGTATGGGCTGATGGGTATGATTGGC
>JAAZMF010000055.1 GCA_012798955.1 Bacillota bacterium
GGTTTTTTGCTGAGTACTTTGGTGTTGCAGAGGTCTATGGCAGGGGACGGTAGGTTTACGCTGTGACCTAGTGAGCAATGAAGTTTCTCATATTCGGGGGATCTAGCTATTTCCGGTAAGGAAACTCGGCATAAGGCAGAGACAAAGAAACAGGGCCTGCTCTGGTTCCCTGTAGCATGCCCTGTCTCTGTACACAGGGCTATTTTGCTAGATCCAAAAGCTTGTCAGTTTAAGAGCCCTTCGTCTCCATTAATGATAGAGTCCCTAGAAGAGCCCCTCCACTCTACGAAAAGGGGGTGAGGAAGCTGGCAACAGACTCCATCGCCCGGGATATCAGATTCTGCTTCTCAAATTTGAGATAATCCAGTTCCCTACTATTTGCCAGATCACGACCAAATATGCCTTCATACTCTTTGTTAAGGCTTTTGGATTCAAAGTAGGCGTAGACTTCGTCATCAATCTCCAAACTGCGGTTATTTAGATTAACAGTACCTATACACAGTATGTCATCATCGATTAGCATGGTTTTGGCGTGCATAATGTCTTTGTATAGAAATACTCTCACGCCACTGCCTACTACGTGCCGTAGGAAATAATTGTTGGTGCTATGGTTAAACAGATCACCGGAGGCATATGAATTGGAGATCATGATGCGCACATCCACACCTAGAATCGCCAAGGTCTTCAGGACATGCACCATAGTTTCCGGTGGCCTAAAATACGGGGTCTGGATCCATACCCGCTTTTTTGCTTGGCCAATGAGATTGAAATAGCTAAGGTTAACGATCTCCTCACCATATGTTCTGCCATGGAGCCCACTGGCGATGATTTGAGCCTTAAGATTGCCAGGAGCATCGGGAACAGGGAAATAATGTCGTAGTTCATGTCTTAGCCCGATGTCTTGACGCCTAGTGGACGCTGTCCAATCAGACAGAAATACCCTTTGTATACTGTGAACTACACTGCCAGTAAGCCTCACATGGGTGTCTCGCCAATGCATGCCCTTGACCCCGTATGTGTATTGGTCTCCCATATTCATGCCGCCTACATAGCCGATTTTCCCATCGATGATCACTATCTTCCGGTGATTCCTGTAGTTGATGGCACGGGTGTAAGGTCTAATACTTATGACACTACCGCCGGCTTTTCTTAATCTCCAAAGCTCGGGCATAATAAAGGTCGGCAGGCAACCAAGGGTGTCATACAGTAACTTGACCTCTAACCCTTGATTCACTTTTTCGATGAGGGTATCAATTAGCTTTCTCCCGGTCCCATCATTGTGAATTGTAAAGTACTGAACATGGATATGATCTGTAGCAGCCTCTATGTCCGCAAAAAGTTGTTTATATTTGGGGGCACCGGTAGTGTATATCTCAGCCTCGTTATCTGTAGTGAAAACGCTGCCACAATACTTTTGGTGAAATTGTGCACCTCTAGATAAAGGTACTTCAAAGCCGTGGCCATTTTCCATCACAATCTCGTCTAGTTCATTAAAGACATCCCCATGGCGTTTGCGAATCTTTTCTTTTCGATAGTATAGGAGGTTGGTACTGCCAATAAACCAGTACAAGAGTAAGCCAATTCCGGGCAGGAATATCAGCACAAGGATCCAGCTCAATCTCTGCATTGGTTTTTTGCGATCAAAAAAGATCAAGAATATGATCAGAAGCAAGTAGCAGATATAGATCAAATAGTGCATGCTGCGCATTGTATTCCCCCTAGCTATTTGGCTACTGAGTTTTGCTCTAGTTACACCTGATCCGACATTCCCCGAAATCAGTCTACCACATGGGACAGATTTCTCCAAAAAACTCGCCCATGCAAGACAAGCAGTGCTTCGCAAAGATGCTTTTTCGGTCTGGGAGGATTGTCCCGAATAGCTTGGAATAATGGATATGCATGATCAAAACGGGGGAGAGATGAGAGTTGGCTATGCTTCTAGTTGGAGTTAGTGGCGGCAGTGGCTCTGGGAAAACAACACTATGTCGAGCCCTACAAGCTGAACTAGGCTCAAATAGGGTAGCCATAATCGGGACTGATTGGTATATGACCCATGATGCCCCCAGTCATAATCGACCGGAAGCCATTGATGAAGAGCGGTTGCTAGAGGACTTGGATCTTTTGGGTAGAGGAGAGACCATTGTCCGAGGGCAACGCCGAGTCAAGCCTGCGCCCATTACTTTGGTTGAGGGACACCTCGTCTTCTGTTTGCCCCGGCTAGTTGAAAGGCTGAGTCTCAAGGTGTTTGTGGATATGGACCCAGAAGAGAGACTCCTACGTCGCATTTCCCGTAATGTCTTACAAGCCGGACTGGAACTTAAGGATGTAGTAGATTGGTATAGGCAAGACGTACAAGCTAACTATTGGGAGTTCGTTGAACCTGCAAGGAAAATAGCGGATCTAATCATTTGGGGCGATGGGGACCCTAGAAAAGCAGAACTCTTGGGCGCATTTCTTCTGAGTATGCTTGAACCTTGTGAGTCTCAACTCGGATATGCAAAACAAAATTCATGATACCCGACCCTCCTTGCATTCCCGCCTACGATCTTGCTCGGGGGGGCAGAAAACCAGGAGGTATTCAAGTGTCCAAAATATATGAATTTGAGGCAGAGATTAGGAAAGTACCAGATATCGATGGTGCATATGTGGAGATACCTTTTGACGTGAAAGCCGAGTTTGGGAGGGGTCGTGTACCCGTGAGGGCTACATTTGACGGCGTGTCGTACGACGGTAGTCTGGTGAGGATGGGAACCCCGTGCCACATAATCGGCATTAGGAAGGACATTCGCGCGAAGATCGGCAAACAGGCTGGCGATATCGTGAAGGTTACACTCACAGAGAGGCACCAAAGATGATGGGCCAAAACACTTTGGTTGACTAGGCAAAGCGGTAATTGTTTGAGCGTTTTTATCTGGAGTCGGCAAAAAGGATCCCACCTTTGTTAGTCTGGTAGGCAGGATCCTAAAAGGGATAGCGTTATCTTTACTACTTGATTGCGGTAATCTGCTCGTCTTTAAATGGCACTGGGAGTCTTTCTCTTTTGTTTGCGGAAATATATATCCCTTTGATGATTTCCAGAGCACGTCTACCTTCTATGCCATCTATTGTGACGGGCAGGTCCTCCCCCACGGATTTATAGAAATCCTTTACCTGGGTAATATGGCTTGAACCCCAATAGCTAGGTCCCACCGCTAGACCGTCGTATCCGTCCTTAATCTCATAGCGTTCTTCACCATCTAGCTGAACCCAAGCCATGTCCTGTAAGAGACCAACCCGGCCCTTCTCTCCCACAATCTCGATCTCAATGGGAGCGTCATAACTGTAGCAATTACAGGCGTAGAGATGGTAGAGACAGCCCTCCTTGAATTTCACAAAAGCCTCAGCCACATCTTCCACTTTGACGATGTGGTGATATCTGTTGCCCATAGTTCCTTCTATCCATTCGATCTCATCACCGATTAGCCACTGAACTCGGTCGATGCTGTGGATAGCTTGGTCGATTAATACTCCGCCACCTTCCTTGTCCCAGGTCCCTTTCCAGTCAGATTTGGAGTAGTATTCATCGGGGCGACTCCATGATAAGTAAGAACGGGCTGAGAGGAGTTTGCCTAGCTTGCCATCCTCTATGAGCTTCTTAAGCTCCATACAGCCTTTTACATAGCGAGTTTGGAATATGACTCCGAGCTTAACACCCTGTTTATCGGCTACCCTAATCATCTCATCGGCATCCTTAAGGGTAATCGCCATGGGCTTTTCCGTCAGGACGTTGATGCCGTGTTTCATGGCGTCAATGGCGATAATCGGGTGCATGTTATGGGGGGTAGCGATATGCATAACGTCAATACCTTGATCAAGGCAATCCCGATAATCAGTTGTGATCTTGCAGTTAGGGAAACTCTCTGCAAAGGCTTCGGCTCTTTCTTTTTTGATATCCACAACCCAAGCGACTTCAACGTCGTCACTAAGGCGCTCAAAAACTTGCTTGTACATTCGACTAATCCTGCCACAGCCCACCATAGCTACTTTCAACTTACTCAAATTGAATTCATCCTCCTATCCAAAACGACAAGACTCATACTTGGTATATACAGCTTATTATCTATGGATGTTTGAACCCAAAAAAACCTCTGTTCGCACCCATGCCACCCAAATACATGGGGAATTTGACACCCTGGACGTGTGGCCTTAGATATTTTGCTTCTGTCACAAGGGTGCCGGACTTGCGAACCTGTCAATACGAATAACCCCTGATTCAATGATAGTCCTTGTAATACTGTTGTCAAGGGTATTAGATATGAGAATTGGGAGAAGCATACTTGCAGGGCTCTTCTACTTGTTCAACGGATATGTACATGGTATACTGATGAAGTTGGATATGGTAATTACTACTAATACGAATTACGGTATCGGATTCGGTGGAGGGCTGGTGCAATGAATACTAAGAAGGGCTTGGGATTAAAGGGCAAGCTTATCGTGGGAACTAGTCTGATTATCTTCGCTATAGTTGTCGGGACAACCTTTGTGGCATACCTGCAAGCCCGGGATATATTGCAGCTCACTGTTGCTAATGGAGCAAAAAAAGAGGCATTGCAGACAGCCGAGATCATCTCAAACTGGGTGCAATCGGCAAGTAGGGAAGTCGATGCGGTGTCGGGGGCTACCGGCATCAAGGGGATGAATTGGGTTGAGCAAAAGCCCATGCTAGATGGGATCTTAGAAGAGCACCCCGATTATGAGATGATGTTTGTGGCGGATCTATCAGGGCATGCCCGCACAACCTTCGGGGATACCATGCAGATCGGCGATACTGACTATTTCCGCAAGGCACTTGATACCGGGCGAGTGGTCTTTTCCGATCCCATGCCTAGCCCCATAACAAAAAAACCTATTTTTGCTGTTGCCCGCCCGATTATCGGGTATGACAATAGTCTAGCTGGTGTGTTAGGGGCAACGGTCAAGTTCGATTACGTCTGGAATCTCCTTGCCCAAGACGAGATGACTAAGCATGGGTATGGATGGCTCATTGATAACAGTTCAAACACAATAGCCCACCCAGATAGTAGATACATAGGCAATCGGAGGTTCCTCGAGGATAATGTGGAGCTACAAGATATTGCCGCCCACATGGTAGAAGGTGGCAATGCCATCGAAACCTTCACTATCGATGGGGTGGAGATGACAGTTGCCTACGCGCCTATCCCCATAACAGGATGGTCCAGTGCTCAGATCACCCGTACCAAAGATGTGTTGGCAGGGCTAGATGTATTGCGAAATAGGCTAATACCCTTGCTTTTGGTTGCTCTCCTAGTTGGTGTGCTGTCGGCCTCAGTGTTTTCCGATCGATTGGTCAAACCAATTATCGTGCTTACGCAAAATGCCCAACTGCTAGCCCAAGGGAATCTAACCCATGCAATATCGGTGGATCGCACAGATGAGATTGGTGCCTTGTCCCACGCCTTTTCTGAAATGGTTGATGCCCTTAAAGCCTTAATCACGAATGTACAGAGCTCCGGACACAACGTGCAAAGGTATTCGTTGGAGCTATCTGCCGGTACCGAGGAAACCGGCGCGTCGATCACGGAGATGGCAAATACTGCTACAGAGTTTGCTACTACAGTTCAAGTGATGAATGCCGGTGCAAAGAATCTCTCGTCATCTGCATCACGAATATCCAGTATGGTGAACGAGGGTGAGCAGGCCCTTGAGCAAACAGTAATCCATACAGATGAACTCAGGGGAGATATCGAGGATCTTGCTAAGGTCATAGATAATCTGGGACATAGCTCCGATGAGATCAGCAAGATAGTGGAAGTGATTGCCGGAATAGCCGAGCAGACAAACCTACTTGCCCTAAATGCCAGCATCGAAGCGGCAAGGGCAGGGGAGCATGGCCGGGGATTTGCAGTTGTAGCTGAAGAAGTGAGAACCTTATCAGAGCAATCTCAGCAGGCTACACAGGATATATCGGCCTTGGTGACGGAAATTCAAAGTGGCACCAAGAGAGCCGTGGAGGGCATGGGTAAAGGCGTTCACAAAGCCCAGGAAACATCTGAGATCGTTAGGGTAGGTAGCAATTCCCTTAAGGGAATCCTAGAGGCAGCTACCCATCTTACTGATCAGATTCAGAGCATCACCAAGGGAGTAGCAGTGATCGGGGAAGGTAGCCAGGAGATGGCCGCCATGACCGAAGAGCAGTCTGCTATAGTGCAGAGTCTTGCCTCTTCTGCTCAGGATCTGAGCAACATGGCCGAAGACTTGCTGGCTATGATTCAGCGGTTCAATGTTGGGACAGCGGAGGGGTAGCTTGAGCCGGCAGAGGCTAGGCTGTTCTCGGGAATTGCCCCGGGATTTGACTTTGATACAGCATATATAGGGTTTCCAAAAATGCCCGGGGCGGGTCTGCCACCGGGCATTTGACCACTGGGTATAGGGGTGACAGTGGACACACCGGGCCTAACGGAAAACCCGGGCCAGATCTACAGCAAGGTCAGGGAACACCATTGATTTAGCTTTCCCCGTTGCTTTATATGTTGACTGCTGGATGAGCTTGCCATTTTCAAAGCCATATATAAACACGATCTGCTCCTCGGGGTCTACTACCCAGTACTCACTCACTCCACATGACATGTAAAGATCAAACTTCTTAATAAGGTCGAACCTAGCAGTGCCATCTGACAGTATTTCAACTACAAGCCGGGGAACCCCTTTATAGTATCCATCATCGGCAAGGTGTTCATCGAGGTCACAAATAATCATGAGATCGGGTTGCACTACATTGACGTCCTTGTCTGATCTCTTTAGCGTAATGTCATAGGGAGCCACGAAAGGCCTACATTCTGTGCCTTCGGTCGACATATAGAATTGGACGAGAAGCTCAGTGACGGCAACCTGATGGGGCGTTTTGGGGGAAGCCTGTAAATAGATGGCTCCATCAATATATTCATAGCGTGCCTCAAGGCCCTTGGTGAGCTCAAGAAACTGTTCATAGGATGCTCTTTTAACAAAGTGAGGATAGGTCCTTATTGAGGGAGCCTCTTCCTTGACGCTCATAGTGTCCGTATCTGTTGGCACATCATAGTCACGCTGTAACCCAACTAGCTTGGCCACGGGAGCACCATTACGGGTGATTATAATATCTTCATTTGCGGCCAGCATGAGATACTTACCAAAGTTGTTT
This sequence comes from Bacillota bacterium, assembly GCA_012798955.1. Classification (GTDB taxonomy): domain Bacteria; phylum Bacillota; class Limnochordia; order DTU087; family DTU087; genus JAAZMF01. Next base: position 7,178 of record JAAZMF010000055.1, read on the forward strand.
TGCATTTCTGTGGAATTGATAATCACAGTGCGAGACCCCCTTAGTGAATTTAGCTATCCATGGCGACATTAGCTAATACAGCTAACATGAGCATATGCCGGAAGGATTTGGTTGTCAAGGGTATCAAGAAACCCCTACTCCAAGAAGTAGGGGCTTTCGAACGTACGTGTCTTTGCCTATCCATTCGGGGGCACCAATTTGCAGCTATCTGCCCCTCAACTGGGGATCGGAGATATCCCTTAGGCCATCCCCTAGGAAGTTAAACCCTAAGACTGTAAATACAATGGCTAGGCCTGGGTAGAGAGTCATATAAGGCGCTGAGCGTATGGCATCTCGACCAAGGGCAAGCATTCGACCCCAACTAATCACAGGGGGCTGGGCACCAAGCCCTAGAAAGCTTAAGGTGGCCTCTACGGTTATGGCAGTACCCATGTTTAGAGTGGCTACAACCAAGATCGGGGCATAGCAGTTGAGTAGAATATGTCGAAAAAGAATCCTTGTATTAGAAAGCCCCAAGGCCCTACCGGCCATGACGAATTCCTCTTCCTTTAATTCAAGCACCATACTGCGGGTAATTCTGACCATGGCGGGTATGCGGACGATCGCGATGGCCAACATGGCATTGACAACACCGGGCCCCATGGAGGCTACGATGGCAATGGCTAGCAAAATGGAGGGGAAGGCCAGGATCAGATCCATAAGCCGCATGATAATAGCATCGGTGGTGCCTCCTACATAACCCGCGATGGCACCTAGAGTTACGCCAAACACCAAGGACACGCCCGTTGCCACTGCCGCCACCAATAGCGAGACTCTAGAACCCATGATAATTCGGCTTAATACGTCTCGGCCCATATCATCAGTGCCTAGAATATATTCGCCTTTAAACCCCTCTGGAGCTCGGTAGCTTTCCCAAATATCCATCTCATATGGATCCTTAGGCACAATATAATCGGCGAATACGGCTACGAACACCAATATACCGATGAGAATAAGTCCTGTCAAAGCGCTTTTATTTCTAAGAATCTGCTTCATGTTCCGGGCCTCCCTCAATCATACCGAATCCGGGGATTGACCAAAGCATAGCTTAAGTCTACAGCAAGGTTCACCAAGGTGAAGATGATGGCCATCATCAGGACCCCTCCTTGGATAATGGGGAAATCCCGTTGACTAATTGCATTAATTACTAGGCGGCCAACCCCCGGCCAGGCAAACACAGTCTCAGTTACCACAGCTCCGCCCAGCATGGCCCCAAACTGAATGCCGATGATGGTGATAACAGGTAATAGGGCATTGCGCAATGCATGTTTGAGAATCACAATCTGATTGCTCAGGCCCTTGGCTCTTGCTGTACGGATATAGTCTCTACCTAGCACTTCTAGGAGGCTAGAGCGAGTTAGCCTGGTAATAATGGCCATCATGCCAGTTCCAATGCTAAAGGCAGGCAGCAACACATAGCGCAGACCTGTAGTGAGCTCATCGGCTCGAAACTGAGTGATGAGGATCCAAAGACCTTTGAAGATGGAGCCATCACGGCCAAACATAGGTAGCCAATCTACCTTTAGAGCGACATGAGATAAAAGGATAAGGCCTAACCAAAACCCTGGTGTTGATACACCAACTAAAGCTATAACCATGCTTAGATAGTCCCAAATCGATCCCCGTTTGACTGCCGCGATAATACCTAAAGGTATTCCCAACAAAACAGCTATGATAACAGAGACAATAGCTAGCTCTAGGGTAGCTCCCAGACGTTCAAAAATCAGTGTCGTTACAGGTATGCCTTGCCGGATGGATACCCCTAGGTCGCCTTTTAGAGCATTGGATAGCCAGCGAAAATACTGTATGTGCAGTGGCTGGTCAAATCCATAGATTGCATTGAGGCGGGTCACATCCTCATCAGTAGCATCTTCACCCAAAAGCATGCGAATTGGATCACCAGGGGAGAGGTGGACCAACAGAAAAACCAGTATGGAAATGCCGATGAGTAGTGGAATAAGCTGCAGAAATCGGCGGATAATGTAGCGAGACATAAAAACGTACTCCTTCCTCCTGTATAGTCAATAGATGGTAGCCAAATCCCTAACATATTGGGTGGCCACTACCTACCGGGAGGTGCTCTCTGAACGCGGAGGATACCAGATGAAAGCATCATCTGGCATCCTCGAGACTCACTGCAATACTGCTTTATTTGTCTTTGATCATGAGGTGCACATCTTGCCAAGCACCGGCCGGATATGGGTGTATCGTCCAGTTCTTGATGGATTTGTGCTGGAGGCTTACTTCCTCAGAGTAGTTAATGAAGCCGTAAGGCACTTCACGGACCACAATCTCCTGTGCTGTGTTATATACGTCGATGGATTCCTGAGAATCCGGTGCGATTGTGCGACCATAGTCTAGCAAGGTGTCCAGATTCTTGTTGGAGTACTTGCCATAGTTGTTGGCTCCATTGGTGTGGAACTGGCGAATCATGGCACGATCGGGATCTAACTGGCCAGCCCAGCCCAGGATAAAGATGTCAAAGTCATCGGTTTCCTGGACTCTACTGAGGTAGGCACCCCACTCTTCGATGATGACTTCAATTTCAATACCAACTCTTTGGGCCTCAAACTGCAGAATCTCTGCAATGCGCATACGAGTAGGATTCTCATTGGTAAATAGACGGATACTGATATCTCCAGGGCCATAACCAGCTTCAGCCAGTAGGGCCTTGGCCTTTTCGGGACTATACTCATATCGCATGACATTCGGGTTATACCAGGGTAGGGACTCAGGGATTGGACCCACACCTGGGGTACCAATGCCTGCTAGCACTCGGTCTACGATACCTTCCCGGTTGATCAGATAGCTCAGTGCCTGACGTACCTTCACATCGGAGAGGGCGCCAACCTTGGTGTTAAAGCCAAGGTAGTTGTAGCCTGTACCGGCAACCCGCTGTACGATGAAGCGATCATCTTGCTCTAAACGACTGAGCTCCTGGGGTACAACTCCACCCTGGAAGATGTCGATTTCCCCGGCCTCAAAGGCCAAGAGACGGGTAGAGTCTTCGGGGATTGTTCGGAACACCAAGTTCGGGACATTGGGTTTGCCGCCCCAATAGTTATCATTGGCTTTTAGGATCATGCGGTCATCCCTGGTCCAGCTCTCCAAGATGTATGGGCCGGTACCGATGGGCTTCTGCCTAAAGTCTGCCCGATCGCCATCATGCTTGGGAGTGATGGACATGCGAGCTATGTTGTTGAGCAAGAAAGAGTAACGGGTACCTAAGTGGAATGTGACTAGATGGTCGTTAACTACCTCGATCTCTTTCACATCAGCATATAGACCGCGATTTGGTGCAGCGTTGGATGCATCTAGTACCCAGTCAAAGGTGTATTTGACGTCAGCGGCGGTAAAGGGAGTGCCGTCATGCCAAGTTACACCTTCCCTAAGCTTGAATGTAAGGGCAAGACCATCGTTTCCAAACTCCCAATCGGTTGCCAAACAAGGGACTAAGTTCATGTCCACATCAAACTTGACCAAAGGTTCCATGATCACATTGATTCTCTCGTAGGAGGGGACATCAGTCTCAAGTCGAGGCTCTAGACCAACGGCTTCGGCCCCACTACCGATTACTAAGGTATCACTCTTGGCCAATGCCACCCCACCAAGACCCAACACCAACAGTAAAACTAACGCTAAACTTAACCGTTTCTGCATATCTTACCTCCAGAATGTATTTTCTCGAACCTCATATCGGCTTTATTAGACGTTTTTCGCAGGAACCCTTTTTTAAAGTCGGAGAAATACGGAGAAAGCAGGCGTAATCTGTGCATTGTCCCGGAAAGCCCGCAAAATCTAACCCCGTTTACCTCCAATTATCCCGAAGTAGGTCAAAATTACCCTTTTTATCTACTGCAATCACCTGCGATGTTATTCATGGAATGTATACTATATACATATAGGGCTGTATGCCAGGTTTCATATTGCCCGTCGGCGGATTGTGATGGTCCTAGACGGGCCCTTTTGCCCTATCGGAGGAAATAACTTGCCAAATGGCGTATTAATATGAAGCGGCCAACATATTCTGTTTGGCCTAGAAGAAGGAGGTAAATGCAGTTGACTACACCGAGTTTCCTAGACGAAGTTGCCCAGCAGCCAGACGTTGTGCTAAATGTCGTGACATCATACACCGATGACCTTTCACCTAAACTTGCAGACGCGACTAAGCTCATACAAGGAAAACCCACCCTCCTAGTGGTTGGTATGGGCAGCTCTCTCTTTGCCGGGGAATTGCTTGTCGAGCGCCTCAATGCTGTCGGTTATAGGGCGTTCACCTGTGACGCTAGCGAGCTTTACCACTATAGAAGGGGTCTAATGACTGAAGATGTGATTATACTAGCTATATCACAGTCAGGGGAAAGCGCTGAGACGTGCCTAGTGGCAGAAGCTAAGCCTAAGGATGTACCGCTTATCTGTATCACCAA
>JAAZMF010000056.1 GCA_012798955.1 Bacillota bacterium
ATGGATACCAGATGGTCAAAGACGGCAAAATTGGCCTTGCCCTCAATGTGAACACCATCTATTCGGTCATCGGTGGCCTGATGGGTACCTTGGCGCTAACTGTTGCGGCGTTTCCCGTGGCCCGTTTTGCCCTGCGGTTTGGTCCGCCAGAAATGTTTGCCTTGGCGGCATTCGGTCTCACCATGATGATTAGTGTATCAGGCAAGAAAATCGTAAACGGACTTTTCGCAGGTGCCTTGGGTTTGCTAGTGTCTACTATTGGACTAGATCCCATGCATGCCATCCCTCGGTTTACCTTTGGAAATGTCAATCTACTTAGTGGTATTCCCTTCGTAGTAGCCCTGGTTGGCATGTTTGGCGTGGGCGAGGTTTTGTATCAAATTGGCGAACGGGTAGCTGATGGAGATGACAGTGGCGAGAAAAAGCTATCCAAAGAGCTCTTGGCAAAAATGGGTCGCTTGCTTCCCGCCAAAAAGGAGCTCCGGGAATCGAATCTTGCCGTCTTCATATCCTCGGTGATCAGTGTCATCATCGGGGCTATTCCCGGTACGGGAGGGGATATTGCCTCGATTGTTTGCTGGCAGCAAGCAAAGCAAATGTCAAAGAATCCCGATGAATTCGGTGAAGGGTCATATACCGGCCTTGCCGTTACTTCTGCGGCCAACAACGCCGTGATTGGTGGAGCAATGACCACCATGATGACATTGGGGATTCCCGGTGATGGCGTTACCGCTGTATTGATTGGTTCGCTGATGATGTATGGTATGCAACCCGGTCCAAGATTATTTGTCGAGCAGACTAGTTTCGTGTATAACATCATGGCCCTCATGTGGGCTGGTTATCTCATGATCCTTGCACTGGGAATGCTCTCGGCTCGGGTCAGCTCTGTGATTCTTCGCATCAAACAAGAATACATTTGGATAGTCATAGTGGGTTTTTGTATCCTAGGCTCTTTTGCCATAAACAATTCGCTATTTGATGTCTGTGTGATGTTTGTGGCTGGTGCCCTTGGATTTGTCTTCAAAAAGGCTGATATCCCACTCGGCCCATTTATCTTGGCACTACTGCTTGGCCCTATTGCTGAATCGAACTTCAGGCGTAGCCTTGCCCTATCCCAAGGCGACATGTGGATATTTGTGACTAGGCCAATTACGGTGGTGTTGCTTGTTCTGTCTATTATTTCACTACTATGGGCACCGATCAGTGAAGCTATGCGCAGGCGCAAAGCCGCTTCCGGTGGGTTAAACGTTTGATAGGGGGATGCAAAGATGAAGAAGTTTATCAATGATCCACAGGCATTTGTCAAGGAATGTGTGGAAGGAATTGCGGTCGCCCATTCCGATGAGTTAAGGTTACTAGATGAAGCCATGTGCTTTGTTAGGCAAGACAGCCCCAAGGTAAATAAGGTGGCTATCATTACCGGTGGGGGTTCAGGGCATTTACCGGTTTTCCTGGGATATGTCGGGTATGGGTTGTGTGATGGCGTTGCCATTGGTGAAGTCTTTCAATCCCCTAGTGCTGATCAGATCATCGCTGCTGCCGAAGCCGCTTGCTCTGATGCGGGGGTATTGTTTTTGTTTGGCAATTACAGTGGTGATGTCATGAACTTTGATATGGCTTCTGAAATATTGGATATGCAAGGCATCATCTGTAAGACAGTATTGGTAAGTGATGATGTAGCTTCCGCGCCAAGAGATAGTTGGCAAAAACGGCGGGGTGTTGCCGGGCTGTTCTTTGCCTATAAGATCGCCGGGGCCAAGGCCGAGACTTTAGCAAACCTTGATGAGGTGACTCGCCTTGCCGAAAAGGTAGTGGCTAGGACCCGGAGTATGGGGGTAGCAGTGACTCCATGCATTATTCCCGAAGTAGGGAAGCCTACCTTCGAGATAGGGGAAAACGAAATGGAGATCGGCATGGGCATCCACGGTGAACGGGGGATCCACCGAGGAGAATTGCGGCCTGCCGATGAAGTTACCACGAAGCTCATGGACGAAATTATTGGAGATCTTCCCTTTGAATCTGGAGCAGAAGTAGCTGTCTTGGTGAATGGCTTAGGGGCTACTCCCCTAGAAGAACTCTATATCGTGTACCGCAAGGTCCATGAGATCTTACAGGGTGCGGGAATTAGGGTTTATCGCAACTATATAGGCGAATTTGCCACTTCCATGGAGATGGGTGGATTCTCCATCACGCTTCTACATTTAGATGATGAGCTCAAAGAGCTACTTGATGCACCTGCGAAGTCACCGTTTTTCCTACAGCCTGGACCGGGAGGGATGGTACGTGCCCAGTGATTTTCCGCAAGTAGCTGCTATTTTGACCACGTTAGCCAGGGCAGTAGCCGCTAAGAAAGACTGGCTGGTCGAGCTCGATGCAAGGATCGGTGACGGCGACCTAGGCCTTACAATGGACAGGGGGTTTAGTGCTCTAGCAGAGGAAAGTGCTAAGTACGCAGAGGGAGACATCGGTAAGTTCTTTATCAAGGGTGGCTTGGTGTTCAATAAGGTCGCCCCATCTACCATGGGGACTTTGGTATCCACGGCGATTATGCGGATGGGCAAAACATGGAGTGGCAAAACCGAATTGGCCCTTCTAGATATCGTCGCTGGGTTTGAGGCCGCGGTGACAGGAATCCAAGAAAGGGGCAAGAGCCAACTAGGGGACAAGACGGTACTAGATGCACTTATACCGGCGGTTGATGCCCTGAAAAAGGCGTTGACAGAAGAAAAAGACCTGCCAAATGCATTCAAAGACGCCTATGAGGCGTCTTTAGAGGGATTTGAGCGCACTAAGGCAATGCAATCTAAAGTTGGCCGCGCCAGTTGGTTTCAAGAGCGCAGTATCGGTAACCCCGATCCCGGTGCCGGGTTAGTCACTATCATCTTTTCGGTACTTGCCGGAAAGGTGAGGGAGTAAGCGAAGATCCTAACAATGGATGCACACGACTTGCTAGCACATGGAGTCCACCAGCCTTGGCAACTACAGAATTGCTGGTTTCCCTAGACCACATCTTGTTCCACTGCCAAAACGACATTCCGCTGGTGCATATCATCATTTATGACATGGACAGTAACTGGTTCACCTGTAAAATCAATTATGTTAACGCACCCATTGCTTTGCCGAAAGCGGAACATGTCGTATTGGGTGATCCCTAGGGCCGCGCATAACAAGTAATGGTTAAAGTCGCCATGGGCAAATACGGCGACAGTCTGCCCAGCATACTGCGGGGATAGACGTTCAAGCACCCGCTTGGCTCGCATAGCGGCTTTGCGAGGCGTCTCATTCCCTTCACAGACCCAACCATCTTCATTTATATCCGGATCGAACTCCGCTTCTGGGAATTCTTTGAGCAACTCTAGAGAGCTAGGGCCAACATAAAGACCTAGGCGTCTCACCTCCATCAATTCCCGCCAGACAGTTATCGGCAAACCGAGCTCCTGTGCCAGCGGCTGTGCCGTCGCTAGACTTCTAATTAATGGGCTCGCCAAAATGTGGTCTATCTCGAAATCGAGTAGATAGTCCCTAGTTAACTTGGCTTGCTCGACTCCCAGAGGTGTTAACGGCGGATCAGGCATGTCTTCTTTAACTATATTACCTACGGATTGGCCATGACGTACGAGAATTAGGCGCACCAGAAAACCCCTTTCTACAAGGCTCCATTCATTATTCAACGATGATGGGCTATTCCCTTGTTGAGGTCTCGCAGAGATCTTGGCCAATTTCATCATGATGTCAGCTTGTATACCATTGTCAAATGCACACCATGTTGTGGAAGGGATGCCAACTTTTTGTCAATGTTGCTCAGGTTGACAAATAGGGTGATTTCATAGCAATAGGACAGGGACCGTATTAAACTTAAATTGAACTGAAACTATAGTCAAATTCTGGGG
>JAAZMF010000009.1 GCA_012798955.1 Bacillota bacterium
CTGCGAAAAGCTTCGTTCGTGGGCCTAAGAAATTACCAAGAGCTACTTACAGGAGATAAGGTGTTTACTCGGTCGATCCAGAACACACTTTATATGGTAGTTATTGCTCTCCCGCTCGGTTTGATGCTCAACTTCCTAGTCGCTCTGTTGCTAAATTCTAAGATCCGATTCATGGCCTTCTATAGAACTCTATTCTATCTTCCGTCAATCACACCAGCCGTGGCCACCGCAATGCTATGGTTGTGGATGCTTAACCCGCAGTACGGATTGCTGAACTCCCTTCTGTACAAAATCGGCGTCATCGGGCCGGGGTGGCTTTCCGATCCTGCATGGAGCAAACCAGCATTGAGCTTGGTCGGGCTATGGAAAGGCGGAAACGCAATTCTTGTGTATTTAGCTGGACTGCAGGACGTGCCCGTTGACCTATATGAAGCTGCAGAGATAGATGGTGCAAGGCCCCTGCGCAAGACTTTGCATATCACCCTGCCGATGGTTAGCCCCGTGATTTTCTTCAATCTGATCATGGGACTGATCGGCTATTTCCAGTATTTTACCGAAGCATACATCATGACCTACAGCAACGGAGGCCAATTGGGGGCTCCCGCCGAATCGACCATGTTCTACGCGACCTACCTTTACCAGAATGCATTCATTTTCTTCAAGATGGGCTACGCCAGTGCTCAAGCTTGGCTGCTTTACTTGATGATCATATTGTGCACTGTGTTACTTTTCAAGACCTCGGACTGGGTTTACTATGGAGGACAATAGGATGAATGACTCGTCTACCCGACCCTGGCGATCCAGTAGTCATAAACGTACCCTTTCTACGATATTCGTACATACAATGTGCATCATCGGGGGTGCTTCTTTTATACTCCCGTTCCTATGGATGGTATCCACATCACTCAAACCCGATACCCAGATATTCGTCTGGCCACCAAAGTGGGTTCCCAACCCCCTTCAGTGGGTTAATTACCCGCGAGCCCTAAACTATATACCGTTTTTCCATTATTACAAGAACACGCTTGTCATTTGCGCCCTAAGTATTGTAGGTGTGAATCTTTCCTGCACACTAGGTGCATACAGCTTTTCCAGAATCAAATGGATAGGAAGAGACCTTCTCTTCTATGCATACCTAAGTACCATGATGCTGCCTTACCAAGTAACCATGATTCCATTGTTTATCGTGTTCAAACGCCTGGGGTGGGTGGGAACTAACTTGCCCCTGATCGTCCCTACCTTTTTTGGCAGTGCATTCTACATTTTCTTGCTCAGGCAGTTTTTCATGACAATCCCGCAGGAGCTATCCGACTCAGCACGCATAGATGGCTGCACGGAATTCGGTATTTTCTGGAGAATCATACTTCCACTAGCTAGGCCAGCCCTAGCCACCATTACGTTATTCACATTTCTCAACGCCTACCAGGATTTTATGGGTCCCCTAATCTACTTGAGTGAGCCATATCAATATACCATTTCTCTAGGGCTCCAAGAGTTTAGGACTCAATTCGGTGCTGAATGGCAGATGCTTATGGCTGCATCCACTGTCGCCATTCTGCCCATCATCGTCTTATTCTTTTTGGTTCAACGAACCTTCATCCAAGGGATCACTCTTACTGGAATCAAAGGTTGACACCTATTGAGAGGATGGGATAACTTGCACGGCGCAGAATTATTGAAAGAGACAGGCAGACAGTTGACTCCACTGATTGGCCATGAATTCTCGGTCATTGATGAGATCGAACCCGGAGTTAAGTGCCCTCTTGAGGCCTTGAGCGGGGATCATACCGTAGGAATTTACCTCGATGTGATTCCACTCAAGATGAGAGAGCATCTATCCGGATTTCAGGAGATCAGTGTTGCTGATTTGCGGCCCCAGAAAAACACATCTGACGGAATGGAAAGGCTCTTTCTCGAAGCGGAGAGTATGCGCTTGAGTAGGTTTAGAGCCGAGTGGCTGCAGTACCTTGAGACCGGCTGGGAGGCTTACGTCGACGAAGTCAAATATCCCTGTCAAGAGGTACTGGGGACGGTTCATTTCATGAAGTCGGTATATGGAGACGCCCATATTTACCTTAACACGGAAGTACCCATGCCACTGTGGATTCGGCCTAGGGCCATTTCCAGCAAGCTAAACGGTGAAATGCCGCAGATTGTGATCCAAGGCCGTTCCCTGGATAGGATCATCTTCACCAACATTCACACTGAGGTCTCTATGGAATTTGCCAGAAGATGGGCAGATGCCGTCCACGGTTATTACAAAAAGCCATAATGGAAATTGGAGGATATAACTTATGGAGTTTTCACCGACGCGTTACGATAACATGCAGTACAGACGTTGCGGAAGATCGGGTCTGCTGCTGCCCCTCATATCTTTGGGTGCATATGAAACCTATGGCAGCTATGTGGGCGAGGATGTAGCTCGGGCCTGTCTCTATCGGGCCTTTGATCTAGGAATTACCCATTTTGATCTGGCCAATAACTATGGCGTACCATACGGAAATGCCGAGAAAATGGTCGGTAAGATCATCAAGGACATGCCAAGAGATGAGCTGATTATTTCAACGAAAGCCGGTTGGGACATGTGGCCCGGCCCCTACGGGGAATGGCTGTCCAAGAAGTACTTAGTAGCAAGTCTGGATCAGTCGCTACAGCGATTGGGTCTAGACTATGTGGACATCTTCTATGCTCACAGACCTGATCCTCATACACCATTGGAAGAGACCATGGAGGCCTTGGATCTAATTGTGCGCCAAGGTAAGGCCCTCTATATTGGAGTCAGCAGCTTCTCTGGGGCCCATTTTGAAGAGGCCTGCAAAGTCGTGGAGCGCCACAACCTATCACGCATCCTGATCCATCAGCCATCTTACAGCATGCTGAATCGAAGGATTGAGTGGGATCTACTGGATCATACCAAGCGCAACGGCACCGGAGTGATCACCTTCGCTACCCTCGGTCAAGGCCTCCTAACTAGCAAGTACTTGGACGGTCGCATCCCTGAAGACTCGCGCGCTGGGGCGCTATGGGGTGAGGGAGGTAAATCCAGATTCACACCAGAGACACTAGCAAAAGTGCGAGCACTAAACGATATTGCTGCTAACCGAGGACAAACATTGGCACAGATGGCTGTGGCTTGGGTATTGCGACTACCCGAGATTACTAGTGTGCTCTTGGGGGCATCGCGAGTATCACAGCTAGAGGAGAATGTTGCTGCTCTAGCCAATCTAGAGTTTGCGCCCGAAGAGCTAGCTGAAATTGATCGCATTACTGGTGATCAAGGCCGCAGCGCCCTGAAGTAGATAAGCCAGTAGTATCACTTGCATACACGCCAGAGGAAAGCGATCCCTCCTGCACAAGCAGAGGGATCGCTTGGGAATTAGGAACATCGGGGGCTAGATCCCATGGATAATCTATACCTCTGGCTCTGACGCTGGCTCCACCACTAACCTTACCTTCAGAGGACCGATTGCCGTCCAGATATTGCTATCGGCCACAGCACTCACCCGCACCGGTCCTCGCAAACCACGCACCGCAACCATTGCATTCAAGAATTCATCGACACTCACGTCTCCTACCGAGCCATCGAACTTAGTCACCATGCCTTGATCTAAACCAGTGATACTAACGTTTTGTAAAAGCTCTAAAAGCGCCACTTCTATATCTGGTGGGCTCTTGGTGTCAATAACCGTGGAGCTAACCACTTCGTCTTTACGATAAATGAGCCGATTGGGATAAGTCATAATCTTAACTACCACCGGTGCACCCACTAATGCATTACTAATAGATACAGCCCTTACAACGAATTTCTCCCGTTGATTGGCTAGTGTCTCTAGCACCTGGTTGAAGTGTTCTTCTGATTGCACTTTCACTGCACTGGCCTTACCATCGATACTAGCTCCCCGCTCTAAAGCGAGTCGGTCGACTTGTCTTAAAAAAGCCAGGACTTCAGTGCGGATCTGCTCTATTGGCTCTCCACCATCGATGATCGTCGATAGTAGGATCTCTCCACTCTGAAAGGCAAAGTCCCCTTGTTGAATCTCTTGTAGCCTTCTTGTAGCCTCGGCGATAACTTGTTCCTGTCTATGAATGTATGTCTCATATTCCTCTGAGAGTAAAGCCATTTGGGCTTGCATCTGGCTTTCGGTTTCTTGTAGCTCTTTGATACGCAGATCTAGTCGTTCATTGATCTGCTTCATATTATCATAGCGTTTTTCTTCTCTAGCCAACTGGGTGACGGCTTCGTCAAGCTTTGCTCTCGTAGCATTTAGCTCAGATTTGGCTACACCGAGATCCTGGATGGCCTGCTCATATTGCTCTTTCGCAGATTCATAGCGCTCTGTAATGCCAACTAAAGCTATCTTGGCGTCATTCATCTCTTGCTCTGCCTCATCCCGCTGAACAACAACTAGCTGAAGCTCCTGGTTGAGAGCTTCGTATTCCTTGGTCTTATCTTCGATTTGCAGGGTAAGTTCAGCAGCCTTCTGCTCCTGAGCCAAAAGCTCCACTTCTACCATATTCAACTGTTCTTTGGTGGATTTATATAGATCCTCGCTAGTAGCCAAAGCTTCTTTGATCTCCCGCATGTGAAACAGGGCAGTGCGCACATCTTGTGATACAAAAGTAAGAGTTGCTATAGATGCTCCGGCGATGATAATTCCGGTAAGAATCGTGATGATTATCGATGTATATTTGGGACGTAACCCAAAAAGGCTGAGGCGCTTACGACCGATTTTCATGCCGATTTTGTCGCCTAAGTATGCGATCAGCCCGCCTACAAATACCAAAACAGCTATCAGAGTTAACCCATACATCGTATCACCACCCCTCTAGAGTTGTACCCATAGTCACTTGCGACCGGTTTTATACATAAAAACAAGACCTACTGTAACCATCACGATGTTCTGGACCCAAGCCCCTAGAAAAGGAGGGAGATATCCGCCTTGGGCCAAGGCACTGCCTGCAGTCATGATCACGTAATATATGAAAATAACTATAATACTTAGACCAAACCCAACAGACGAGGCAGAGCGATGGGATTGAATACCTAAAGGAGCGCCCACTAAAGCAAAAACTAAACTGGCCATGGGAATGGCCCATTTTAGATGCCACTCAACCTCCAATTTGGTGGTTTCTTTGCCTTGCGAACGCAAAATCTCCATATGCCGGGAAAGCTCTTTGATATTCATCTCATCGGGAGCCTTTTGCGATGCCACTATATCTCTGGGTTTTTGCCCGATGTCCACTGGTTGTCTACCACCGGCAAAGCGCATGGTGACAGTCTCGCCTGCCTCATCATAGAAGTGCGTGACCCCGTTTTCCATAAACCAACCAGACTCATCCCAGACAATCCTAGGAGCATAAGTTGTCTCCCGGGGGCGACTCCTATCTAGGCTTACCATAGCTACATCTTCCATGGTCTGTGATTGGCTGTCAAAACGCGCCGCATATAGAAACCATTCTAAAAGATTGCCTTTATACCTTTTAAGAATAACATTACTAGTGACCCGGGGCAAGGTTTGCCCCCTCATCTCAGCAAAGGTAAGCTTGTAGGCGATATTGGCAGCTGGCACCACGGCCTCGTTAATCACCAGTGTCAAACCGCTCATAACCAGACCCACCACAAGCACAGGTACTACAATCCTGTAGAAGCCCACTCCCCCGGCTTGCATGGCAACTAGTTCACTATTGGCAGAAAGTCGGCTTAATGCCAGTAGCACTGATAGTAAAACAGCCATGGGAAAAGTCCATACGATAATTTGAGGCATCTGAAAGAGAAAAAGCTTGCCCACCATTAGCAAGGGGGCCCCTAAATCCATGGCTATGGTCACTACCCGCAAGAGATCAGTTCCGATAAAAAGGCTAGTAAAAGCACAAATGCCAAACAACATGGGCATGACCATTTCTTTAAGCACATACCGGTCCAAGATCCTCATAGACTAAACCGCTCTCCTAGATAGAACTTGCGGGCGATCTCATTGGTAGCAATATCTTCTGAAGTCCCCGCCACCAATATGCTACCTTCATGCATGATATATGCCCGATCGGTAATAGCTAAGGTCTCCCTTACGTTGTGATCAGTTATCAGAATCCCCAAGTCCTGATTGCGCAAATGGGCAATTATTGACTGCAAGTCTGCTACGGCAATAGGATCGACACCGGCAAAGGGCTCATCTAGAAGTAGTACTGACGGCTCAGCGGCCAAAGCACGGGCAATCTCGGTTCTCCTGCGCTCTCCACCGGAAAGCATATAGGCTTTGCTGTGACGTACACGCTCTAGCTCGAACTCTGCCACAAGTTCCTCCATCCGGTCTTCCCGCTCCTTGCGGGAAAGATCCATAAGCTGCAAAATCGCTAGGATGTTATCTTCCACCGTCAATTTGCGAAATACCGATGCCTCCTGAGGTAGGTAGCCAATTCCCCGCTGGGCACGGTGGTGCATAGGTAAGGCAGTGATATCTTGTCCATTGAAACAGATCCGTCCGGCATCAGGCCGTTCCAATCCCACAATCATATAGAAGGTGGTAGTCTTGCCCGCTCCATTGGGGCCCAAAAGCCCTACCACTTCCCCTTGCTTGACTTCTAAGCTTACATCATCCACTACCTTACGACCATTATAGCTTTTTGCTAGGTTCGTGGCCTCTATGGCCATGGACTCACCTTCTTTGCAGCACCGCAACAGATCTAGATCATACTACATGCAGACACAACTGCCCTTCCGAATCAACTTCGCCAATCACAGGGCAACTCCCTCTGATTATTTGCTTGTAACCTTGCCAGCTTCCTCCACTGTCGCCTTAAGACCAGTGGCTAGACCCACTTCCGGTTGCCATTGAAGTAGCTGCCTCATCTTGTGGTTGCATAAGATACTGCGACTAATCTCACCGGGTCTTGCCTTGGCAAACGCCACCTCGCCACCAGAACCTATCTCGTCCTGAAGTAACCGCAACAGCTCCATGACAGATGTCTCCTGCCCGCTACTTACATTAATAATTTGGCCCCCACCGGTGCCCAAGGCCAAAATATTGGCTTTAGCGATATCCTTGACATAGACAAAATCCCGGGTCTGGCTACCATCACCGTAGACAGTGGGAACCATACCCCTCAGTAAACAGTCAGTGAATATCGCCACTACCCCGCCCTCACCGGAGGCATCTTGTCTTGGACCATAGACGTTGGCATAACGCAACACCACATAATCAAGGCCATATACTTCTCGGTACATATAAAGGTAATGCTCTACCGTGTGTTTACTAATCCCGTAGGGTGAAATAGCATCTATCTGGTGCTCTTCGTCTATTGGCAAGTATTTAGGGTTGCCATAGACCGCCGCTGAAGAGGAATAAACAACCCGCTTGCATCCATAACGGCGGGCTAGTTCTAACACGTTGAGACTCCCTTGTATATTGACCCTAGCATCGAACATGGGATCACTTAGAGAACGATTTACGTCAATCTGGGCCGCGGCGTGGATAACATACTGGGGATCTACGGCCTCAAAGATGGTGGCGAGCTCCTTGGAGCAGATATCACACTCATGGAAATCCACACCGATTGGCACGTTCTCCCGTCTACCAGTGGACAAATTGTCAACAATAGCCACCTGATAGCCTGAATCCAATAATGCTTCTGCAATATGAGAACCGATGAAACCAGCGCCACCGGTCACAATGACCTTTTCCATGGTTTTCCCCTTCTCCCCAAGGTTTGTACAACTAGATTCAAGCACTAGGCTCTCCCTTATCTTCAAAAACAATATCAAAACGGCTTACCATTCCATAGATGCAACAAGAGCTCCGCCATACGTCCCGCACCTCCAGGCTCACCCATCCGCTCCTGACCGCAAGCGGCCATGGAAGCATATTTATCGGGATCAGCGAGAATATCAAGTACAGCTCGACCTGATGCCTCCGGTCCGCTAGTAGCCTCGAGAGCATCACCTAAGAGGCGTTTTTGCATGGCCATGAACTTATCCGTGTATTGAGCCCCGGGACCTGGGAATGCCACTACCGGTTTTCCTAGGCCAGCTGCCTGCTCGTTGGCTGTGCCTGCTAACCCTATCAAGACACGGCTGTTTTCCAAGATGTCACCAAAACGCCCCTGAGCAAGAAGTAAATAGGCTCCATCCTTAATTAACAGCCTTTCACGCTGAGACAATGACTCTACGGGTTCGCTCTGAGGACTGGGA
>JAAZMF010000057.1 GCA_012798955.1 Bacillota bacterium
AAAAGCCTTCCCGTGGCATACCTAGCACATATTAATCTATGCACATTTCACTATCGGACACCCCTACTGCCCCGCCAAAGCCCAGAGATATAAAGAAGCTACACTACCGTAAGGGCTATATCGCTTGGCATATGTGGCGAATTGCTTCCGAGATAGCTCATCAAGCCCATACAAAGTCATCATGCCTCGACGGATAGCAAGATCACCATAACTGACTACATCGGGCCGGGCGAGGGAAAAAATTAAGAGCATCTCTGCTGTCCACACCCCCACACCCCGCAAAGTAATCAGCTTTTTGATAATCTCTTGATCAGATAAGGTGTGGAGGGTGTCAAAATCCACTTCACCTGATAGCGCCGCCTCCGCAATACCCATGATGTAACCCGCCTTGCGCTCACTCATGCCGCAACCTTTAATGGCTGCAGGGCCAACACTTATGATCGACTCCGGAGCCACGCAACCATCTAGCAAATCGTAGACCCTGCCTGAAACAGTGGCCGCGGCCTTCTTGGAAATCTGCTGGCTGATGATGCTATTAATCAGAGACTCAAAGGGATCTGGGATCACTTGCCGCTTGATCATGCCAAGCCTTTCGATTTCTTTACCCAGTTTTGGATCTTGACTTTGCAGGTACGTGATCTCAGTCTCCCCGTATGGAAAATACTGCAACGATTATCTCTCCCACTTTGAAAAACCCCGCTTATCAGCAGGGTTTAGATAACTTGTTGATACCACACTAAAAGACATAAATCAATTGGCAAACTCGAAGTCAACATCAGTGATACGACCACGCCAATAGGGTTTTACCCCTTCTGGCATTATCCATGCGACCTCGCCCGCGGTAGGGATTAGCATTCCAGAACGCATCTCATAGGAATGCCAGTAGCCTTCCCAAGGCGTAGGTATCATCTCACCTGCTACTGTACGCCCTCTAGCCTCTGCTCTGACAGATTCTATCAAGTCTTCTTTGCTAAACCGGAAAAGGAGGGTTAATGTGATCTCACCTTCGGTGAGGGTTGCCTTGGCAGATGTATCATCCACTGCCTCCCATTGGATTCCTTGACTAGGTAAGAGAACAGTAGGATAGCAGGGCGCTTCGGCCAAAAACCGCATAAGCTCGCCTTTGGCCACTTCCCCGGTGTCGCGCATATTTGCAACTGATACTAATCCCAGTACCGATGCGTGCATGAGCCCTTCCCCAGCAATGTATGCGTCATGCACCCACACCTTCAGACCCGGCATCATGGTTATGTGGCCTTCCCAATCAAATCCTGGCCTTTGAACTACAACCTTTTGGGTGGCCACAAAGGGGCTCCACTGATCACCTGTTTCACCCATGTTGAAAGTGCCCTCTTGCTTGATGTTGGCCGCACTGACTATGGGTTGCCCATCTCTAAGCACCTTCTTAAAATACCGTTGCACCGGTAAAGGCAAATCCGCAAGCTCATCAATGCTATACACTTTGGGAACTAGGGGAGAGCGCATCGCCTCTAGAGTAGCATGCATTTCCTTCGTTGCGTTTTTCCATCGATAAGACCCGTAGATAACGACACTAGCACCAACTACCACCACTGCAATAGTTACCCAAGCGATAGCTTTCCACATAATAGTGCCCCCCTAGTACTTAACTCTCACCGGCTTGCCTGTCGCTGCAGACTCAAAGATAGCCAAGATGACCAGGGATGTGTTGGCCGCGTCATGGATGGACACGAGAAATTCCTCGCCGGTTACAAGGCAATCCACAAAGTGCCGGATGCTCTCATAAGCAAACCCCTTAGCTTTACCATGGATGAAGTGCCTGACCAGAACATCTGGCCGATCGCTTTTGTCTTCAGTAAAGCGTTCAATCATCTGGTTATTACTCAAATCGAGATTAATCATACCCTTAGTCCCCGTGATATTGAACTTAATGTCATTGACACAGGGATGTGTATTTGGTGTAATCCATCCGTTTTCAATGGAAGCAATACCGCCATTTCTAAACTGCAATATGGTCTGGTAGACATCAACTGTGTCCACACCTAGCTCCTTAAGAACTCCCGAACTCGATACCGAGTAAACCGTCTCTACTTCATCGCTGAAAAACCAGCGCAAGGTATCAACTGTGTGGCTACCTAGAAACCACAATATGGAGGACTGGGCCGCCCAGGGTAACATATCTGTAGCCACCCACTTAATATCATTGAGCCTAAAATAGGCACTCACCGGATCGCCAAGCTCACCATCATCTACCGCCTGCTTGGCCACGGCAAAGGGTGGACTCCACCTGTTGTGCAAGTCCACCATTACTCTCACGTTGTTTTTTTCAGCGGCTTCTACGATGGCATCTACATCTTCCCGGGTGGTAGCAAGGGGTTTTTCCACCAATAGGTGCTTACCGGCATTAGCGCAATCCACCGCTATCTTGCCATGGGCAAAATCCGGCGTGACTATGGCCACTGCATCAAGATCTACCTTGCGCAACATCTCATTGTGATCAGAGAACACATGGGGTACATCGAATTTGGCTGCTAGCTCCCTAGCCCTAGCCATATTCAAATCACATACTGCCGTTACGTCAACACCGGGATGCTCTTTGTAGAGATAGGCATGGGTTTCTCCCCAGACCCCAGCACCGACAATCGCAAACTTCAGTTTCGACATATATTATTCCTCCCTACTTAATCTATACCTCTTCCAATCTTAGCCCGCCCACCACAATGCTCCTTATTGCTTCACTGC
>JAAZMF010000058.1 GCA_012798955.1 Bacillota bacterium
AACTGGCAGGAACGGGCTTTACGTACTGAAGCACTCATGGAAGACGCCCTGAAGGAACTAGAGTACGTAAAAGCCCAAGTGCGTCTCTTGACAGCGAAGCGCTTTGGAGCTTCCAGAGAAAGAACCCTCAGGAGCAACCATCTTTGTTCGAATCGGTCTTTAATGAGGCCGAAGCTACCTATAAGCCTTTTACTCCAGAACCGGACCTGACAGAGGTCAAAGGTTACCAGAGAAAGAAGCGTAAAGGCCAACGGGATGAACTCCTACAGGGCTACAACACGCTGATGAGCCCAACATCGTTACTGCTCAAAGGCCACAGCGGACCATTATCTAGGCCGATGAGACCACACTGCAGATCTTAGATGAAGCAGGAAAAGCTCAGAGTCCATATCTTACATGTAGTTGTATCACTCTGGCCGAGAAGGACCGGGCATTGTGCTCTATGACTACCAACCTTCTCGACAGAGCTGCCACCCGCATGAGTTTCTCCGGGGATTCACGGGATTTCTCCAGACGGATGGCTACTCCGGGTATGACCAAGTCGAAAATGTAACCCGCTTAGGCTGTTGGAGCCATGCCCGTCGGGGGTTAGACGAGGCGATTAAAGCTAGTGGTGGGAAAGAGAAACACTCCAAGGCCAAGGAAGGCTTGGAGTTCTGCAACCAACTATTCCACCTGGAGCGAAAGTGGAAAGACCTAAATCCCCCGGTTGGGTTTTAGGTCCATAGATAGGTTCGGGTCAAGCTCGTTAAGCTCTGTAGGATTAAACAGACAGTGATGCACAAAAGCCATACTCCGCGACGTCCACCTCGGCTGCTCCTCATAATAGCGCACCCCGTAAACACAGACGTCTACGGGGCTTTATGTTCGAGGTCTATCGATCTTGACCGAAATGCTTTGTAGGTTCTCATTATTTTAGGGTTCACTAGTCCTGCAGAGGACTTCATCAGGCCGAATGCCCCCAAGTTTACTGCTATTCTGTCATTTTCAATAACAACCTACCTCCCTACACAGATTGCAACCGCCCAAACCCTTCCTCACCCACTATGCGTTCCATCTTACCAGATAGTTCCAGGATGACTATTTCAGCTAGAGTGAGTACCTTACACCCAGGCTCCAGATGTCCACCAAACCCCTCATCTGCTTGGGACATAGATATGTGTAGATGTGCCTCGCCACTTGCGATTATCCCAGATATGGATTTGATCTCGATGGTACCTACCTTCTCGATAAACCTATCTTTCCAGGGCTTCTCATCACCAGGCTCTACAATGTGATATCGCGCCTTAGACAGACTTCCAACGCCTGAGACTACCACACCATTTTGAATACCTTCGACTTCGATCACACTCTCGATTGACTCCAGTAAGTCTTCCCCAGTATCTAGCGCCACGATGATGCTCCGCTTTACATTGCCACCAGAAAAGCATCTCATAAACTATACCTCCTAATGCCTTTGAGGGAGCTATATTCCAGCTCCCTCCCCCTAATAGTCTGCCTTTATCTAATTGCCCCTTATGCTACGACTTAATCTCAAGATATACAACCTTATCGGTCATATAGAAGTCTTTGGCGGTACCTCCAATGGAGAAGGCGCCCTGGCCACTAGCCTTTACCCCGCCAAAGGGCACATGGGCTTCACTTGCAGTGCCATGGTTAATATGAATCATGCCAGCCCGGATGGCCCCTGCGGCCTGCATAGCCTTATCTATATCTTCAGTGAACACGCTAGCGGCTAGCCCATAGGGAGTGTCATTACACACGTTGATAGCCTCTTCCATTGAGTCTACTGTTACTATGGGAAGCACCGGACCGAAGGTCTCTTCTTTAGCTAGCATTGAGTCAGGCTTTACTCCATCTAAGACTGTAGGAGCATAGAAGAACCCATTGCCTAGTTCAGTCAAACGCTTCCCACCTGCCAAGAGCCTAGCCCCAGAGTTCTTTGCATTCCCTACAAACTCCTCTACTGTCATAAGGCGCTCTTTATTTATCAAGGGGCCCATGGTGGCGTCCCGGGAAAGTCCATTACCCACCTTGATCTGCCTTACCAGCTCCACAATTTCATCTGTCAGCCGGGGCGCTTCCGCCCTACTTACAATCACCCGACTAATGGCAGTGCAGCGCTGCCCACTTGCGGCAAAAGCCGCTGCCACTATCTCTTTAGCTGCTCCCTCAAGATCTGGATAATCCGTCACCATGGCGGCGTTCTTCCCACCTAGCTCCAGCTGTACCCTACCTAGATGCTGGGCAACGGCGGTGTAGATTCTTCGACCAGTGGCCGATGACCCTGTGAACGTGATCCCATTAACTAAAGGGGACTCGGCTAATCGCTGACCCACAACAGAGCCAGACCCTATTACTAGATTCACGACACCGGGAGGCAAACCTGCCTCTATCAGAAGCTCCATGAGATAGACTGCTGTCCACGGGGTATCTGAAGCAGGCTTGAAGACCACCGTATTGCCTGAGGCTAAGGCTGGTGCTATCTTGCGGACTGGTGTAACCACAGGGAAATTCCAGGGAGTAATGGCCCCAACCACTCCTAGGGGTTCTCTAATAATCTGTATCCATACGCCCCGTCTTTCGCTAGGTAGTGTTTCCCCCGCTAAACGACTGGCTTCCCCGGCCATGAACCGGGCCTCCACCGCAGCCCTCTGTACCTCTCCCACCGATTCCTTAAGGATTTTGCCCTGCTCTCTTGTGAGGATTTCCCCTAAGGCATCGGCATGCTGATCTAGAAGATCGGCAAACTTTAGCAATAGTCTCCCCCGCTCAGGGCTTGGTGTCTGTCGCCAGCTAGGGCCAGCCTTCACTGCGGCTTGGATAGCTTCATCCACATCGGCGTGGCAAGATTCGGGGAACATCCCAAGTATCTCCCCTGGATCAGCAGGGTTAATATTGGGTGCATACTGACCGCTTATAGGGGCCTGCCAGTTCCCATCAATGTAGTTGCCGTATCGCTCCATCTTCTTCCCCCCCAACCCAGGTTCATAGCGCCGATAGACAAAT
>JAAZMF010000059.1 GCA_012798955.1 Bacillota bacterium
GTGGTGGCAAAGGGAGATCTCATAGGAGACGTGCCCCAGGAACAACTAGGCGCCCCAGTGCATAGTAGCATAGATGGTATTGTTGAATCGGTACACCATAGCGCAATTGTGATTAGGCGGTGGGAAAGCCATGGCTAACAATGGTGAAGGCAAGGCCTTGGCCATGATGGAGTTCAAGAGTATTGGCCGGGGTATGGCATGTACCGACAGGCTACTCAAGGATTTTCCCGTAGAACTCATTTTCCTGAGAATCCTATGCCCTGGTAAGCTATTGGTGGCTATTACTGGAGAAATCGCTGCCATACGAAGTGCCCTTGAAGTAGCCCGAAGTGGGGATCTGACTTATATTGATGATTTTTTCTTGGGCAATCCTTCACCCAATCTCTTGTCTGCCATGCGGGGCACCACTCCAGTGGAGCAACGGGAAGCCCTTGCTATTGTGGAGACCTTTACGGCAAGTCAAGCACTTTTGGCCGCGGATGTGGCGGTCAAGGCAGCAGGTGTCACCTTGGCAAACCTACATATAGCTAGGGGGTTAGCAGGCAAGGCCCACGTGTTTTTCACTGGCAGTCTGGGCAGAGTCGAAGTGGCGCTAGAAGCCATTAGAGAGCAGCTGCATCGGGAAAGCCTAGCGGAAGAGGCGATCATCGCCTCCCCAGATGGGAAGACATGGGCCATGGTGTGGTAGAGAAGGGTGAGATGATCTGATAGAGACGGTCAAGAAGACCCGGTCATACAGATACGATCAAGGAGATCCGGTCAAAGAGATCCGGTCAAAGAGATACGATCAAAGAGGGACGATCAAAGGGAGACGATCCTATATGGGAGGGGACTATGCGCACCTTAGTACTTAATTGTGGTGGCTCATCGGTAAAATACCAACTTGTCACGATGCCTGCAGAAAAGGTATTGGCCAGGGGTGGAGTGGAGCGTATAGGCAAAGATGATGCCTTAATCTGGCAGGAGGTGCCGGACCGGGCTCCATTGCGGCGGGTGCAAGCAGTGCCGGATCATAGCACTGCCATTAGGCTTGCCTTAGAGACTCTAGCTGACGAGGGCGATGGCGTCATCAATAGTTTCCAGGAGATTGACGCCGTAGGCCATAGAGTCGTCCACGGAGGCGAAGAGTGCAACGGCTCACTTTTGGTGACAGAACGGGTTGTCGCAGTTTTGGAGGAATTCTTTGACCTAGCTCCTTTACATAACCCACCTAATGTTAAGGGGATTCGTGTATGCCAGCAGCTAATGCCCAAAACACCACAGGTGGCTGTGTTTGATAGTAGTTTACACCAAAGTGTGCCAGACTACGCCCATATCTATGCTATTCCCTATGCATACTATGAGAAATATCGGGTTCGCCGCTACGGTTTTCATGGAATCACTTTTCGTTATATGACCGGGCGGGCCGCTGAAATCCTCAACAGACCTCTAGAGGAATTAAAGATCGTTAACCTCATGCTGGGTAGTGGAACCACCGCTTGTGCCTTTAAGGACGGCAAATCGGTGGATGTGAGTACTGGCCTTACCCCTACAGAAGGCCTAATCCAATCCACCCGTTGTGGTGATTTGGATCCCTTGGTAGTCACTTATTTGATGCGCCAGGAGCATCTTACACCTGATGCTATGGATGCTGTATTAAACAGGGAAAGTGGCTGGCTCGGCATCTCTGGTGTAAGTAGTGACTTGCGGGAGGTTTTCGAAGCGGCCAAAGACGGTAATACCCGGGCGCGGCTCGCCATTGACGCTTTCACCTACCGCACCAAAAAGTATATAGGGGCTTATGCAGCCGCGATGGGAGGCATAGATGTACTCATCTTCTCTGGAGGCGTAGGAGAAAAGTCCCCACAAGTTAGAGAGCAGATTTGCATTGGTTTGGAGTTTCTCGGTGTTTATTTAGACAAGACCGCTAATCTATCTGATTTGCCTGAGAAAAACATCGCCTTACCTCAGTCACCGGTGGATATCTTGGTGATTCCCACCGATGAAGAGATTATCATAGCCCGGGACACATATGCCATTGTAAGGCGGGAAGACAATGGGTAATGCAGTGGGGCTTTTGGAATTGTCCCAAATTGCTTCCGGCTACTGGCTAGCCCATGAGCTAAGTAAACATGTAGCTGTAGACATGATATGGGCAGAGACTATCTGTCCTGGTCATTTCCTAATGATTTTCACCGGTGCTTCAGCTAGTGTGGAAGTGGCAATGGAGATGTCTAAGAATGTTGATGCAAGTGGAGTGATCTCCCACGGAATGCTAGCTAATATCCATCCGGATGTCATGGGGGTTTTACAGAATCCCCGGGGTATGGGCCGTAGCAAGGCCCTCGGCATGATCGAGACATTGGGTATAGCCCCAGCTATCTTGGCAGCTGATGGGATGGTGAAAGGGGCTGCAGTAGACTTAGTGGATATCCGCCTAGCCGGGGGTATGGCAGGTAAGGCTTTGGTGATGTGTGAGGGAAGGGTTGATGCTGTAAAGGCCGCCTTAGACTACGCCGTGGAACTATTAGAACCAGTAGATGTGGTTAGTGCGGTCACCCTAGCTTCACCCCACCCCGAGCTTATGAGCTACTGGCAGTAGGTACGTAAGGAGGCGTAGCTGATGCAGATGGCACGGGTCATAGGGATGGTTGTGGCTACTCAAAAAGATCCTAAGTTGGTCGGGTTTACGCTGCAGTTAGTTCAGCCTATTGACATTGTCACCGGAGACTCTAGTGGTAAACCTATAGTAGCAGCCGATACGGTGGGGGCGGGCATAGGTGATGTGGTGATGATCGTAAGTGGTAGCTCAGCCCGACTCACAATCAAGACCACCGGATCCCCAGTGGATATGGCAATAGTTGGCATCATTGATTCGGTGGATGTAGAGGGCGTCACCATATATGATCGGGCTCGGGAAGATGAGCGTGCTTTAGGTTGGTAGACCATGGTGGAGTTCAAGCTGGCGGACAGCCACGGGCATATGGGTAGATGGGGAGGCAACAAGGGTGAAGTTCGGCAAGGTTATAGGTAGTGTGATAGCTACCGAAAAAGACCCGAATTTGAGTGGCATCAAGCTTTTGGTGATCTTGCCTTTAGATAAAAAGCTAAAGCCGCTATCGCTAGCCCCCGCCTATATTGCCGCCGATGCCGTGGGTCAAGTAGGCTTAGAAGATATTGTTACAGTTGTTTTTAGCCAGGATGCCGCGGAGGCTTTTCCCAAGGCACGGATTCCAGTGGATGCCAGTGTCGTAGGGATAGTAGATAAAGCGAGTGCGGCCGCATTGAAGCAGAGCGATCCCGGAAGCATGCAGGGAAAATTGGGGCGTTAGGAGCTGAAATCCATGTATCTCGCCAAAGTCATGGGACCGGTTGTATGTACGGTGAAGCACCCGGCCTATGAAGGTAAGCCGATGTTGCTTATATCCGAGTTGGGGGCCGGGGAGGCTGACTACGAGATTGCCGTGGATTATGTGGGGGCCGGTGTAGGAGATATCGTGATCGTTGGAGGTGCCCCGGGCGTGGCTCAAAGTATTTTTGGCCTTGATAAAGCCCCCATCAAGACACTAATTATGGGGATCGTTGATTCGATGTAATCTTCTCGACTTAATCTCTATTCAAATAACCGCTTGAAGGGGGAGGGCAGATTGGATGAAAGTGCTCTGATAGAAGAGATTACCCGGCAGGTTTTAGCTCTTTACCAGGGACAAGAAGGGCAGGGTAGGCTAGTCGAAGCAGGGGATCCAGGGCTTTTGCCAGTGGGTGTCTCTGTTCGCCATGTTCACATTTCCATGGAGGACTTAGAAGTATTGTATGGTGTTGGCCATCGGCTCACGCCCCTTAGAGCCCTATACCAGGAGGGAGAGTTTGCTGCCAAGGAAGTTGTGGCGTTGGTGGGACCTAGGATGCGGGCATTGGAGAATGTACGGATTCTCGGCCCCGAGCGTAGCCGCACCCAGGTGGAAATATCCAGGACCGATGCCATATATCTGGGTATTAACCCACCGGTAAGGGCTTCCGGGGATCTTGCAGGCTCTAGCCCCATCACTTTGATCGGTCCTAAGGGTACTTTGATCTTGTCTGAAGGGGCCATTGTGGCTAACCGCCATATTCATATGAGCGTCGCCGATGGGCAAAGATTTGCCGTAGCTGATAACGATCTAGTGCAAGTTGAAGTTCTTGGTGACAAGGGCTTAGTGTTCAATAATGTGCAGGTCCGGGTCAAAGAATCCTTCCGCTTGGAGATGCATGTGGATACCGATGATGCCAATGCCTCTGGGATTACTACCGGGGCTAAGGCACGGATCTTGGTTAAGTAAAACCTATGGAGGGAAGGAGGTATCGCCAGTGCCCATAGATAGAAAGACACTGATCGCCAAGGTTAAGGCCGCTGGTGTCATTGGGGCTGGTGGTGCCGGTTTTCCCACCCATGTGAAGCTAGCCGGTGAAGTGGATACCATTATCGTGAATGGGGCTGAATGTGAGCCACTTTTGGCCGTGGATGTGCAGCTTATGGAAAGGCAGGCTGAACTTCTGGTAACGGGGCTAGACACTTTGGTAAGAGCCCTTGGTGCCAAAGTAGGGATTATCGCTTGTAAGGCCAAGCACCAAATCGCTATCAGTAACCTGCTGGAGGCAATCCGGGACAAAGAGGGGCTTCTAGGGGTGGAGCTTTGCTTACTAGATGACTTTTACCCGGCAGGGGATGAACCTGTTTTGGTCTACGAAGTGAATAGTCGGATTGTACCGGAAGGGGGCATTCCCCTTGCTGTAAAATGCCTGGTCATCAATGTAGAGACACTGCGGAATATTGTGTGGGCCCTTCAGGATAAGCCTGTTGTGACAACTTGTGTGACAATCGCGGGTGCTGTGCAAAGGCCGGTGACTTTGGAGGTACCGGTGGGCACATCTTTTGGAGCGCTCTTAGATTTGGCCGGGGGCGTCACTGTATCAGACTATCGGTTGATAGTAGGTGGCCCCATGACCGGCGGTGTCATATCCAAGGAGGCAATGGAGGAGGCAGAGGGGCAGCCGATGGGATCGCCAAAGGCGGTAGTGGGCAAGACGACTAAGGGGCTTATCGTGCTACCGGCGAACCACGCCCTCCATCGCCAGTCTACCTTGAGTGTTAGCGCCATGCTACAAAGGGCCCAATCGGCATGTTGCCAATGTAGACTTTGCACAGATCTGTGTCCCCGTTATCTTTTGGGCTATAGCATTGAACCCCATCTGGTCTTGAATCGGGTCAATCATGGTCAGACTACTGACCCCCTAGCCATTGCCCAAGCCTTTCTTTGCTCTGATTGCGGAGTGTGTGAGCTATATGCTTGTCCAGTTGGTCTTTCGCCCAGGCGCATGTATAGAGCCTTAAAGAGTGAGTTGTTGCGGCAAGGGGCTCCAAACCCCTATAAGGGGTTGAGCACTAGGCTAAGGCCCCGGGGGGCATGGGCAGGTCGCCATATTCCAGCTAGTCACTTGCTAACTAGGCTGGGCCTTCGGCCCTATGATCAGAAGGCACCTTTGGTGCCTTTGGAATGCTCCCCAAGGCAGGTGACAATTCCCCTACAGCAGCATATAGGGGTGGCGGGGAAGCCATTGGTTCAGGCTGGTGATAGGGTAGTTACCGGACAGACAATTGCCACACCACCCGCTGATGCCCTGGGTGCGATTGTACATAGTAGCATTGCTGGCCAAGTGTTAGAGGTTACCCAAGAAGCGGTGGTGATCCGTGGTGGATGATAATAATGTCGGTGGGCAGCTAGCTGATCAGGCGGTGGGTTTCTTGGAACTGAAAGGTGCTGCCCATGGAATGGTGGCCTTGGATGCGGTATGTAAGGCGGCGCCTGTTGATGTGCTTGAGGCGCAAGTAGTCTGCCCAGGCAAATTCACCATACTCTTTACTGGCCTATTAGCATCGGTGACCACAGCCCATGGAGCGGCGGTGGCTAGGGTCGGTCCGGGGCTCTATGATAGCTGTGTGATAGGCAGAATCCACCCAGCCTTAGCTAGAGGATTATCCGGTATATTCCCTGGGCTAGATGCCCGTAAAACCAGTACCGAGACCAAGGAGGAAGCCCTAGGCGTATTGGAGACCCTATCCATGGCCTCCGGGATAGAGGCGGCTGATGTGGCTTTAAAGGCGGGGTCTGTAAAGCTTAGGGAACTGCGTCTCGGATATGCCCTAGGAGGTAGGAGCTATTTGGTGATATCTGGGGAGATTGGGTCTGTGGGGGCAGCTCTAGATGCGGCCACAAAGCTTGTCA
This sequence comes from Bacillota bacterium, assembly GCA_012798955.1. Classification (GTDB taxonomy): domain Bacteria; phylum Bacillota; class Limnochordia; order DTU087; family DTU087; genus JAAZMF01. The sequence goes on from JAAZMF010000059.1 coordinate 6,243, forward strand.
CGGAGTTAGGATTATTGGGCAGCCACTGCCTCATACCTCGCCCCAAGGCGTAGCTAATGTAACAGGTTATCTATAGGATTGGGTAACAATGGGAGATAGCGAGGGGCAGTAGTGAGGTAATAGCAAGAGGTAGCAGCGAGGGGTGGCTGCAGAAGGCAGAAGGTAGTACGAGAGACAGCACTGAGAGGTAGTAGCGGGAGACGGCTGCAAAAGGTAGTGGCGCAGGGACCACGGCAGATGCGACTACAACTAGTGGGAGGGTTTTCTCATGACGATACCTCGACCGGAACCTAGGATCCAGCGATTTGAACAATTGGCCTATGGTATGTTCATTCACTGGGGCTTGTATTCCCTACTTGGCCAGGGTGAATGGATTATGCATCAGGCCAACATACCTAAAGCTGAGTACATGAAGCTCAAAGATGACTTTACGGCTAAAGACTTTGATGGGCGAGCGATAGCTAAGTTAGCCCGGGATGCCGGTATGCGGTATATAACAATTACATCTAGGCATCATGATGGCTTTTCTTTATATGATACTTGCGGCTTAAGTGACTATGATGCACCTAACAGCCCGGCCGGGCGGGATCTAATCGCTGATTTTGTCGAGGGTTGTAACGCAGAAGGGATTGTGCCCTTTTTTTACCATACGACATTAGATTGGTACCAAGATAGTTTTCGGAATGATTTTGATGGATATTTGGCATACTTGCGTCAATCAGTGGAACTCTTGTGTACCAACTATGGCCCCATTGGTGGCCTATGGTTTGATGGCAATTGGAGCAAGCCTGATGCCGATTGGCAACTTGATGCCCTGTACGGTATGATTCGCAGGCACCAGCCAGAGGCGATGATCATCAACAATACTGGCCTGGAGGCTAGGGGCCAAGTGATCCACGCTGAGATCGATAGTGTCACCTTTGAACAGGGACGCCCTCGGCCCCTAGATCGCCGGGGTATGCCCAAATACGTATCTGCTGAAATGTGCCAGACTATGAACCAGCATTGGGGTTTGGGTCATCGGGATTTTGCCTATATGTCGCCTCGGGAGCTGATTGAAAATCTCGCGGCTTGTCGGAAGGTAGGAGCAAACTATTTGCTCAACGTGGGACCAACGGCATCGGGCCGAATCCCGGACTATGAGGCTGCCGCGCTACGGCGGGTAGGTGATTGGATTAAGCTTTACGGAGATTTGCTATATGAAGGTAGGCCAGGAGCTGTTGTTGGTACTGGTGATGACTTTGCCTTAGAGTATGACGGTAGAGTATATCTTTTTATCCATAATCTCTCCGTACAAGGCGACAAGAATGTGGTACGCATGACATCTGGTGCCGGTCCCCGGGCATTTACGGGGTTAGACCGCCAAATCAATGGAGTGCGATGGCTAGACAATAACGAGGAACTTCACTTTGCCCATAGCGTAGACCAAGGCTTGCTGGTCGTAAATGCCACTGGGTACCCCTATGGCACCAATTTGGTGGTTAGGGTGGCAGAGCTAACATAATATAGTATGGATTTCGATACAGATCACATGGATGCTGGCCTTGTGGTCAGCATTTTCTTTGAACTGGTATTTTACTGTTCGGAAGCATTTGCGAGGCAGGAGCTTTTCCCGCCGGGGCGAATACATGTTTTTGCGGCTGTTAACATATAAGATACAGATTCTAAGGGGAGGCGAGATCATGCAAGACCTGATCCGGCTCTTGACTTATGCCCGGTCACAATGGTGGAGGTTACTCGTTGGTTTCGGTGGCGCCATTGTGGAGATGATCCTAGCGCTTATGGTGCCACTTTATACGAAGCAGGTAATTGATCGCATTGGCAGTGGAGAGCTAACCCTGGGGGCGGCCTATGCCTTCCTGAATGTGGTGGCCTTTGCTTTATTGATCACTGGGCTTATAAGATCAATCTCCATTTTCGTGCAGATCTTTATCACGGAGAAGGCATCCCAGGAAGTGGCCTTTTCTCTAAGAAATGACCTATACGATAAGCTTCAGAGGCAGTCTTTTGCTTTCTATTCTACATCTGCTACCGGCGAATTGATGTCTCGCCTAACTAGTGATGTGGAAATGTGCAGAGAGGCAACGGGATTTGGGTTTAGCTCCCTGTTGGGCAATATCGTCTGGCTCACCGGGGTTACAGGGTACCTGCTTTACCTAGACTGGCGTTACACACTGATCTCTTTGTCTATGCTACCTTTTCTGTTTACGGTTGCTGTCCGCTACACCAAAAAGGTGGAGCCTTTGTATACCGATGTGCAAGAGCAGAGAGCTCAGATGACGGCGGTGGCCCAGGAGAATTTCTCCGGTGTCCGGGTTGTGCGGGCCTTTAGCCAAGAGGAACGGGAGATTCACGAGTTCCATGGGGAAAACCAGGAGCTCTGCAACAAGACATTACAGAGTGCTAGAGCTAATGCCTTCTACCACCCGGCCATGGACTTTTTTGCCAATCTAGGTACAGTCATAGTACTTTGGTACGGTGGTAGAGAGGTTATCTTAGGCAGATTGACTTTGGGGTCCATGATTGCATTTCATGGTGCACTGTGGATGCTCATCTGGCCGGTGCGCATGATGGGTTACATACTGGGTGTAATGCAACGTTCAGCGGCTTCATCTAAGCGTGTGTTTGAGTTGCTTGATTGGCCCTCAACCATTGTAGAGAAACCCGATGCTATCCATTTACCGCCGGTGAAGGGCAAAATAGAGTTTAAGGATGTTAGCTTTAGTTATGAAGGCGATCAGCAGGTATTGGAAGGGATCGATTTCATAGCTGAACCAGGGGAAGTCATCGCCGTGGTGGGGTCCACAGGCTCTGGAAAAAGCACTTTAGTCCATCTCTTGCCTCGCTTTTATGATGTGAGTAGTGGCCAAGTCACCATTGATGGGCATGATGTGCGGGATGTGACTTTGGAGTCCTTGAGGAGCCAGATTGGAGTTGTCCTTCAGGAGAACTTCCTGTTTTCCACCACAATCCGTGAGAATATCGCCTATGGGCGACCTACAGCATCCCAGGCGGAGGTGGAGGCCGCTGCTCGGGCCGCGGCAGCCCATGACTTTATCATGCAGCTACCTAATGGCTATGAAACAATCGTAGGGGAGCGGGGTGTAGGTCTTTCCGGTGGGCAAAGGCAACGTGTAGCCATCGCCAGGGCGCTTTTGGCAGATCCCAGGATTTTGATCTTGGATGATTCAACCTCCAGTGTGGATTTGGAGACTGAAAGGGAGATCCAAGACGCGCTAAATCACTTGATGGAAAATAGGACGACCTTTGTAATCGCCCAGCGTTTGTCCACAGTCCAACAGGCCGACAAAATCTTGGTGATTGATGATGGTTCCATTGCCCAACAGGGCACCCATGGGCAGCTAGTCCAGGAGAGTGGGGCATATCGCCAGATCCTGCAGTCACAGATCTTACCGGCGAGCTATGCGGCAAGCTAGGTGTGTTGTTGTGATTGTGGTCTAGCTATTGTAGCTAGGTGTGGGGAACTTGGAGCGAGCTAGCCCGATTATGTGCTGATTGTATGCTACATTGTTTTGGCTAGCTGTCCCGGCCCTATGGCCTCAGCCTCATTGGATGCCTAAATGGCATTATGGTCTTTAGCAAATTCGTAGAGAACTTGGTTATAGTGGGAGAGGGGAGACACAATGGCCCATGAACTAGAGCATGATCGTCATACAGCACCTGTAGATCGAGGCATGCTCTTGCGGTTAATCAGATACCTAGGCCCACACAAAAAGCACATGGCACTGGCAATAGTCTTAATGCTGGGAGTTTCGGCGACAACTTTAGCCATCCCGTATTTGACCAAGTTGGCCATTGACGATTACATTGTCGCCGGTGATATCCAAGGTATTGACAAAGTGGCTGTGGCCATGGTAGCATTTTTTATCAGCAGTTGGGTTTTGACTTACAGGAGAGGCCGTGTTATGGCCTCCATGGGGCAGAAAATCATATACACCATGCGGCAAGAGCTTTATGAGCATTTGCAGCGCTTATCCTTGCGCTACTATGACAGCATGCAGGTGGGTAGATTGATTACCCGCCTAACGAGTGATATTGATGCTCTAAATGAATTGCTTAGTGGTGGTGTAATTAACTTTATCAGTGATACGGCGACCTTGGTAGGTATCATCGCCATCATGTTCGCCATGAATGCTCGCCTGACGGCCTTGACCCTAGTTACAGTGCCCTTCTTGCTTTATATGGTGACCGGTTTCCGTATGAAGATCTTTCTGGCCCAAAGGCAAGTTCGGGAAAAGGTAGCTATCGTCAATGCCAGTCTACAGGAAAATATTTCTGGAGTTCGGGTTACTCAAGCTTTTACCAGGGAAAAGGAGAATCTTGCTCGGTTTGGCGAACTCAATCGAGATAGCTACGATGCTGCTATCCATTCCATTAGCATATTTTCATTTTTCTGGCCGGCCATTGATTTCATCTCAGTGGTAGGTACCGTGATTGTGCTTTGGTTTGGGGGTCGCTGGCTAGTTCAAGAACAGGTTACTGTAGGTGAAATGGTGGCGTTCTTGGGGTATACAGGGCAGTTTTTTGGCCCTTTGAGGAATCTAGGCCAGCTGTTTCGGGTGATTCAAACGGCCATGGCTGGAGCAGAGCGGGTTTTTGGCATCTTGGATACGAAACCTGAGATTCAGGATAAGCCTGGGGCCTTAACACTGCCGACTATAGAGGGCCATGTGCAATTTGAACATGTGTATTTTGCTTACAAGGATGACGATTTTGTCCTAAGGGACATTAATCTTCATGTGAAGCCAGGGGAGACCATTGCTTTGGTGGGTCACACCGGAGCGGGCAAGACCTCCATGATCAATATCCTTTGCCGATTCTATGATGTAAGTAGGGGTCGGATTCTCATCGATGGTCATGATATTCGAGACGTGACTCAAAAGTCTTTGCGTTCTCAGACTGGCCTAGTACTGCAGGAGCCGTTTCTGTTTTCCGGTACAGTGCGGCAAAACCTCTTATATGGTAATCCCGATGCAAGCGAGCAGGATATGCTGAAGGTAACCAAGGCCCTTGGCATCCATGACTTCATCGAGCGCCTCAGTGATGGCTATGATACCGATGTACAGGAGCGAGGTAGCAAGCTATCTTTAGGGCAGAGGCAGTTGATATCCTTTGCTAGGGCGATTATCAATGACCCCAGAATTCTGATCTTGGATGAAGCTACGGCCAATATAGACACTCAAACAGAGCAAGTTATCCAGAAGGCTTTAGAGCACATGCTAGCCGGTCGCACGTCCTTTGTCATAGCACATAGACTCACAACCATTCAGCAAGCCGACAAGATCGTGGTTATCGATGACGGCAAAATCGTGGAAATTGGATCACATGAAGAGCTCCTAGCTCGTCACGGTATCTA
>JAAZMF010000060.1 GCA_012798955.1 Bacillota bacterium
CACTACATGCTTACCATCTAGGACTTACCCACCCTCGCACGGGGATTGATATGGAATTTGTTGCTCCTCTGCCCCAGGATTTGCGTTCAGCCCTTGAGACTTTGCGGCGGAGAACCGGTACATTAGGCCGAGGGGTATCAAAGGAGTTTACGACCAAAGGCACGACATGGGTGTTGCCGGAGATTGACAAAGCCGGAATGCGGTGATAAAATTGGTTTGAATTCCATGCCTTTAATCTGACCCTGTGAGGTTGGCAAGGTTTGTGAGGGGAATTGTGTCCTTGCCGCATTCTATGGGCAGGGATTTTTTATGTCATGGGCGTAAGGAGGGTACCGGATTGGAACTCATGGAAAAAGCTCAGATCATGGATGAAGCTGGTATGGGTCGGGTACTTACCAGAATTGCCCACGAGATTTTGGAGCGCAACAAAGGGGTAAAGGATCTTGTGTTGGTGGGGATCCGCACCCGGGGAGTGCCCCTATCCCGCAGGTTAGCTGAGCGTATCGCTGAAATTGAGGGTAAGGCTGTACCTGTGGGTATTTTGGATATCACTTTGTATAGAGATGACTTGAGCACGATTGCTGAGCAACCAGTAGTACACGAAACCAAACTACCGGGCAATATTAACGGTAAGATCATAGTTTTGGTGGATGATGTGTTATTTACAGGGCGGACAACTCGAGCTGCCCTAGATGCCTTAGTTGATTATGGTCGCCCCCGCCAGATACAGCTCGCAATTCTGATTGATCGAGGTCACAGGGAGTTGCCCATTCGAGCAGATTACGTGGGCAAAAACGTCCCTACATCCCGGCGGGAGATTGTCAGTGTGCGGCTCCGGGAAATCGATGGTGAGGAAAGGGTTGTGATTGAGGAACCCATCTAGGTATAAATCCTATACTCTTTAAGCCAGTCCTGTGAGACTGAAAAGGGCAACGTATTCCCAAGCTAGATGCTGCTGCTCTTTTCGGGTGGCAGTTTTTTTATGCCATGAGTGAAGGACGCTGGGTATTGGCTCACATGAAAGGGGGCCCGGAAACCAAAAACTACTAGTGGATAAGGGTGCTTGAGGTAATTTACATAACAATGGGAGGCAGGAAAATGGCACAACCAGCGATTGGTGTTCACGAAAGACCGCCTTTAGCTCAGATGATACCTTTAGGTTTACAGCATTTATTTGCGATGTTTGGTGCGACAGTTCTGGTGCCTTTGTTAGTCAATGGTGGCACAGGTATGATGGTGATCCCACCAGGTGTAGCTTTACTGACGGCCGGTTCAGGTACACTATTGTTTTTGGCAATCACGCAGTTTAAGGTTCCAGCTTATCTTGGGTCATCTTTCGCATTTATTGCACCACTTATAGCGGTGGCCAGTCAATTCGGTCCGGGGTATGCTTTAGGTGGCGCGGTGGCTGTGGGTTTGCTGTACGCCCTGGTCGCTCTTGTTATCCATCTAGTTGGTGTTAACTGGCTTGATCGGGTATTACCACCGGTTGTGATTGGGTCGGTAATTATAGTGATTGGACTTGGGCTTGCTGGAACAGGTGTGAATATGGCAGGGTTAGCCGGTGATTCGGTGAGCTTTGCCAATGTGGATGTACGGGTCTCTGTCTTCACCCTTGCAGTGGCTATCTTGGCATCGGTGTTCTTTAAAGGCTTCTTGGCAGTTATCCCTATTTTGATCGGTGTTGTGGCCGGCTACCTATTTGCTCTCTTGCAGGGGGCAGTTGATCTGGAACCAGTCAAGGCGGCGGCTTGGTTTGCTTTGCCGGTGGGTCATCGGGTAGCCTTCTCTTGGCCTGCCATTGCCATGATCTTGCCTGTTGGACTAGTTACCATTGCCGAGCACCTAGGAGATGTTCTAGTGCTTAGCAGGGTTGTTGATCGGGATTTTTATCGGGATCCGGGTCTGCATCGCACGATTTTGGGTGATGGTTTGGCAACATTGCTCGCGGGCTTACTAGGTGGGCCGCCTAACACAACCTATGGTGAAAACATAGGAGTAATGGCGATTACTGGAGTCTACTCAGTTTGGGTTATAGCTACGGCCGCGATTATGGCCATACTGTTATCTTTTATGGAGAAATTCGGAGTGTTGATCCAAACTATTCCTGAGCCGGTGATGGGGGGCATTAGCATCATGCTATTTGGTGTGATCGCCTCTTCAGGTATCAGGACCTTGGTGGAAAGCGGCATTGATTTTGGAAATAAACGCAATCTAATTATCTCCTCAGTGATCCTAGTTTTAGGCATTGGTGGGGCCAAGCTTCAGCTGGGTGCCATTGTGTTAGAAGGTATGGCTTTAGCCGCCATTGTAGGAATCGTGCTCAATCTTGTGCTTCCAGTAGGTTTTAGGGAGGAAGAGACAGAAAGCAAAAAGGTAAAGTCGGCCCGGCGATAGGCTGGGCCTTAGGGCGTGATTTGGCGGTGGGGATCGTGGCGTGGTGCGCTATTTACTTGTCTAGTGGCTTGGATGATGACCTTGAAAACATCTAATTGCACCTGCTTGCTTTGCAGTTCAAACCCTGCCAGTAAACGACCTTCGGTAGATGCAGTATATCGTGCAGGCAGTCGGTTAGCGGCTAGTGCGATTATGTCGTTACGGCATTGCTGGCATGGACAAGCAAGAGCCTCAGGTTCTTGTGCTAAGTATGTCTGCAGTTGGCGGTTGATCTCATCTAAAACACAGTTGTGCACTATCATATGATCAACTCCTTTGTATGGCAGTACCTTTCGGCATGGGGGGCTTGGTTTCCTCTGCACTTCTAGGTAATTGCAGGAAAGTTTGTAGGCAAACCGGCCCGTCTTGTTTTGGCTTTATCATATAGGAGTTAAGGCCTAGATCCCAGATGATGGATAAATCACTTTGCTTTGTCTAAAGCTTTGTTTGACAAGGCTCGATACTAAGTCTACAATAAAGGCATAAGATAATATCACCCCTGCAACTGGCGGATAAAGGTGGATAACCACTGGGGAGCAGGAGTTTGTTGTGATTAGCCGACCGCCTGGGCATCTTTAGCCCAGGTGGTTTTTGTGTTTGCTAGGTCAAACTAAGGCTTAAGCAAGAGGACGCTTGGGCAGTACAATTTTGGTGGCAAAGAGAGACCAAAGATGTCGACAAAACAGGGAGGAGTAGACAATCGTGATCAAGCGAGCTTTGATTAGTGTTTCCGATAAGCAAGGGATAGTAGAGTTTGCACAAGGTCTATCTGATTTAGGAGTGGAGATTGTCTCCACTGGCGGCACATACGCTGCCCTAAAGGAGGCCGGGATTTCTGCAATACCCGTTCAAGATATTACGGGATTTCCTGAGTGTCTAGGTGGCAGGGTGAAGACGTTGCATCCCCACATCCACGGAGGTTTACTTGCAAGAAGAGATGTGCCTAGTCAGCTAGATGAACTGAAGGAGCTAGGCATTAGTCCCATCGATCTTGTGGTTGTTAACCTTTATCCGTTTGCCAAGACCGTGGCCAGGGAAGATGTCACTATCATGGAGGCCCTAGAGCATATTGATATAGGTGGTCCTACCATGATCCGGGCCGCAGCTAAAAATTACCCTGGAGTGGCTGTTATTGTCAATCCCCAGCGCTATCCGGAAATCCTGCAGTTACTTCAGCAAAATGCTGGAGCCCTGCCAGAGGCTACCCGCAGGGACCTAGCCATGGAGGCTTTTGGACATACAGCCCAATATGACGCCCTTATTCATAGTTACCTAGCCCAGGTGGCGGGGGAGGCGAATCGGCCACTTGGTACAGATGCTACCGGTGCTACGGTATTTCCCGGGCAGGGCTTTATCCCCATGGTACTACAACAAGAGTTGCGCTACGGGGAAAATCCCCATCAAAAGGCAGCGTTCTATAGGGATCTATATCCTGCTCCTGACTCCTTGTGTAAGGCTAGACAGCTACACGGTAAGGAGCTATCCTTTAATAACATCAATGATGGGGCGGCCGCGGTGGAGATGGCGAAGGTGTTTGGCGAACCTGCGGTGGTTGCCATCAAGCATGCCAACCCCTGTGGCTGGGCTGTGGCCGATACTTTGGTCGAGGCCTACCAGAAGGCCTATGATGGGGATCCCGTTAGTATATTTGGTGGGATTATCGCTTGTAACCGCAGGGTGGATGCAGCAACTGCTACCAAGATGGCGGAGATTTTCTTAGAGGTTATCATCGCCCCGGGTTTTGCACCTGAGGCTTTAGCTATACTTCAAGAGAAGAAAAACCTGCGCTTACTGGAGCTACCAGGTTTGGCTTCCCCTAGGAAAGAGGGCTGGTGGGACTTCAAACGGGTCAAAGGTGGCTGGCTAGTTCAGGAAGCCGACACAGTGGCAGATGATGAAGCAAACTGGCAAGTGGTTACCGAGGTTGCACCCTCCAAGGCAATGCTGGCAGACCTTAGATTTGGGTGGCAAGTGGTGAAATTCGTAAAATCAAATGCCATAGCCATAGCTAAAGACGGCATGTCCCTGGGGATCGGGGCCGGTCAGATGAATCGTGTTGAGGCGGCCTCCATTGCTCTAAGGCAAGCTGGAGATCAGGCTAAGGGAGCTATCTTGGCTTCGGATGCTTTTTTCCCCTTTGATGACGTGGTGAAAGTAGCTAAGGAGTATGGTATTGCAGCCATTATCCAGCCCGGGGGCTCCATTCGAGACAAAGACTCTATTGCCGCATGTAATGAGGCTGGTATTGCCATGGTCTTTACAGGACGCCGGCATTTTCGTCACTAATAAACACGAAAATGCTGATTTCACGATAAATTAACTTTGTCAAGGCAGGAAACGGCTATTCTAGCCAGAATACTTCAGTCAAACGTCAGGATGATCAGGCTAAGGCTTGCTGGCGTAGATAATAGGTGGTGCCTGGGAGGTACTAGCCTACATAAGACAGAGGGTGGGTGCAGATGGCCGTAAAGCTGTAGGAATCCCTTGGCAACGGAGAACTCGCCCATTTTCTGGAGAAGAGCAAAGCCTCACCTGTGCATAGGGTGGGGCTTTGTCGCGTTATTTACTATCGATACCTGTTTTTCCAAGGAGTGGGCCTCTACGCATGATCTCGATTGCCATGAGCGTGCCTCCTGCAATTAGGTTGAGATAATAGGTAAACCCACGCCATATGGCAACAAATAATCCAATCAGGCTATGGGGGACCATACTGCTAAACAAGAGACCAAAGCCCAGTTCCGCTACACCGCTAGAGCCTGGGGTTGGGGCATAAGAGGCACCTAGATAAAATACTAGGGTGATTGCCATCACCTCCAGCAGGCTTGGCTCCATGCCAAGGCCCACTAAGATCACGGCGGGGACCATGGTGACAGCGGCCCACCAAACATAACTTAACATGATGACAATCCAGAGGGTGGCTCGCTTTTGTTTGAGAAGTGCTACTAGTGCTTTACGAAACTCCCTAATCTCCCCATCAATTCTCCCAAGCAGGGCATCTATTTGATCGGGTCGAGCAAACCGTAGAGTGAACTTGTTGCTTACAACTGGAACAATCAGCACCTTGATCTTGTCTGGGTAGATGATTAGGTATAAAGATATGGTTAGCATGGCGCAATAGAGCAAGATACCAATTATCAAGACAATGTGCATGGCTTTGGGTATAGCCCAGGACTCGGGGAAATAAAACAGCCATACTGACGCGGCCGTACCCAGCGTAAAACGGCTAAAGGTGTTACAAAGGGTATTGGTGGCAACAACTGCCGTGGATTGGCCTACGTTTAGACCATTTTCAGCGAGTAGGTATACTTGAGTGGGTCCCCCGGCTGAACTAAATGGGGTGATATTGGCCCCAAAAACTCCAAGGATGGATATGCGTATGGCCTTTACGAGACTTAGGCTACCACCCAGCGAACAGGTAAGGAGCTTCATGCGCACAGCATCGATGCATCGTATAAGTAGCATAAGGCCACAGGCTAAGATAAGCATAGAAGGTTTTATGGCTACTATCTCCGTCCAGGAATGGGGGTTTTCAGTAAGGCGGAGGATAGCATAAAGTCCAAGCAAGCTAAGGCCTATGCCCGCAAAGGCACCCCGTGCAAACCGGGATAAGCTGGCGGGATTGGCTTGCTGCTTTTGGCCCATGGGCTATGTCTCCTTTTGTGATTTGCCAAGTCATGTCTAGCCGTTCCGTTTTCTGGTATGCCTGCTACTATGCACGAGGTTAGTTTTACCATTTTAATCTCTTACTATTCGAGCTCTAATCGGTTCAATGGTGTTGGGTTTAGGTGATACGTACAAAGTCCTCTGGTGGTCATAGATCACCATACCGGGCCTAGCTCCCCGGGGCTTACGAACGTGTTTGCGTAACGTGTAATCCACCGGGACATTTTCTCCATCCTGAGCTTTACTGTAGTAGGCTGCTAGTAGGGCGGCTTCCTCCATGGTCTGACTAGGTATCTCCCCGCCGTGGCTCTTGATGATGACATGGGAGCCAGGAATTTCTTTGACATGGAGCCATATGTCATCGGGACGACCGATTTTGAAGGTTACATGATCATTTTGTCGGTTGTTGCGCCCCACATAGATGTCTAGCCCGTCCTGGGATCTGAACCGCAAGGGCAGTGATGGTGCTGGAGGACGCCGCTTGCGGGAATCCGCCTGCTTGGCTTTCATATAGCTTTCTTCGATTAGCTCTCTTGCAATTTCTTTGATATCTCTGGAATCTTGGGCCAAATCAATGGTCGCCTGTACTTGTTCGAGGTATTTCTTTTCCCGTAATGTACGGTTGTACTGGCGCTGACCGGCTATTTTCGTCTTCTTGGCCTTATCATAGCGGCGAAAATACGCTTGAGCATTCCCCGATGGAGTTAATCTTGCATCTAGCGGTATCTCGATTTCCCCTTGATCTGGCGCGTAGAAATTGGGTACAGTGATGGATTCCATGCCCTTTTCCACTCGATAGAGATTTGCTGTCAGTAGCTCACCGAAAATTCTGTGGGTATCGGCCGCCTCAGCCTGATCCAATGCCTCTTTCTGTATGGTTAATTTTCTATCTACTCGCCGGAGATGACCGCCGACAACCCGGGATAGATTCGCTTTAGCGGAGGCCATCTTACTATGAGCGGCCCTTGTGCCGTAAAACAACTCTAGCGCCAAAGAGATAGAGTCAAAGGTTTGCCTATGCTCGGCGGGGCAATGGGTTAGGGCTATAGCTGATACATCTATGAGTTTTCCTTCGGCATCCTTTAGAAGTTCGGGACTATGGGCCCCTTGCTCAATGCTTTTGGCCAGATCGACGATGGTCTTATAGAGGGCTTCTAGACCGGCTTCATCTAGGTCTTGCCGCGTTGAAGTCGTATCATGTCCTGACCTATACACGAGCTCTTTGGCAGTGAGGGGTCCTATGCCTCCGATACTATCTAGTACAAGCCTTGTTAGGCGGGCTCTGGGCTCTGCGGGGGCCAAACGGGTGAGAAAAGTCTGCCAAGTTAAGTCCATAGGATATGTTTTGTCTTGCTTTGGTGGCAGGACATACGGTACACCGGGCAGAATCTCCCTATGACGGTTGATGCGACTATCTACTCGGGTGATGGCGTCAAGTACTATATTGAGTTCGTTTACCAAGATGATATTGCTATGGCGCCCCATCATCTCGACAATTAAGCGATAGTTGGTTAGTTCACCCCTTTCCCCCAGATTTTCTATGCTAAATTCTAGGATCCGCTCCAAGCTAGGCTGAGCGATGGCCACGATGCGGCCGCCTTCGAGGTATTTGCGCAGCAACATGCAAAAAGCAGGGGGGCTCGGTGGATTCTCTGGCAAAATTGTGGCCAAATGTGCCCTAGCGTTCTGGACGTCACTAGATAAGACTAAGGGCAGACTCGCCCCCGGCTGACGACAATGTACGATGATCTCCCGTCGCTCCGGTTGGTATATTTTTGTGATGCGGGAATTTGCAAGACCCTGTAACTCAAGGGCAACAGCCGCTATACTAACCCCATCTATTGCCATGATAAGCTCACATCCTTGGTATATTCCGTCAGATTTTCCCTTTCAGTATAACACAAAGGTTGGAGGAAGTCCGAGACCAATGCCGAAGTAAAAAGGGTGTATTGAACTCACCATGTGCGAATACATGGAGGTTAGTTGATTGGCGAATTCCTAGGCTCCCGTTGGGGAGCCACAGTTTAGAGGTGTATAGATTGCGAAGATATGTGCTGTTTTCCTTGGCAGGATTGTTAGCGATTGTCGCGATACTAAACCCCACTGCCATTGCCGACGGGGAGTCAACAGATGTACACTTCACTAATGGGTTAGTTTACTATGCTTTAGGATTTACAGATATGGCCACAAGGGAGCTAAAGCGGGTGTGTGACTTGGCGCCTAGCAATATTGAGGCCCGGATGGCTTTGGGAATGGCTTACCAAGCGAAGGGTGATCTAGACAATGCCCTAAAGACTTATCAAGAGATACTAGATCTAGATAATAGCCTGCTTTATGTTCACGGCCTACTAGGTGATGTCTATAGAGGTAAGGGCGATGGTGAGCAGGCTAAATCCCATTACCTCAAAGCTAAGGAAGATGAGGAATTAGTAGTAGTACCAACATATGGCCTCGGTGTTTTGGCAGAAGAGTCCGGTGACATAGATTTGGCAGTGGGTTATTATAGAGAGGTTTTGGAGATTGGGCCGGATCACGTGGATACTGCTCTGCGATTAGCTGATCTGCTAAGCCATACCGGAGACGTGGAAGGTGGACTGCAGGTGCTCACTGAGGCGAATCGGTATAATCCCAGGGAGCCAGAATTGCACTATAAATGGGGTCTTTTGCATATGCAAAAAGCTAACTATAGTGAGGCTTTGCATGAATTCGACCGGGTACTGCAGTTAGAAGGTGGTCATAGGGGGGCTAGGCAGGAGTTGCGTAAATTGGAGGCTTTACTCAAGAAAGAGGGAGCCAATTTACCAACTAATTGATCGGGACATAGGTTTGAGGTCATATGTGTAAATCAAAGAGATGTCGTAGCTAGCGAGAAGTCCCTTCAGGGGCTTCTTTTGATCTTACCCACTATAGTCTTCCCCGAGGGTTGAAGCATGTTTCCCATACCTGGAGAATATGGATTAGCGACGGAAGATGCTCGGGTTAGTACTGGGCGGTTTTTCTGAAAGATGCCATAGTTAGTGGGGAGGACATTAGTACATGGCTACATCAGAATACTATAAGCAGTCGGTGACCGCCGTGCTCAGGCACTTCGATGTTGATGAGACGGTGGGGCTTTCTGCAATGGAAGTGAGTCAAAGAGTAGGCCAGTACGGCCCTAATCGTCTAGCGGCGCCATCTCGCCCTTCACTGTTGGTGAGTTTCCTTGGGCAATTTCAGGATTTTATGGTGATGGTCCTACTCGGAGCCACTTTGATCTCCGCCCTATTGGGAGAAACCGTTGATGCCCTAGCGATCATGGCAATTGTGCTTTGTAATGCTTTCTTGGGCTTTGTTCAAGAGTATAAGGCAGAGCGATCATTGGAGGCGTTACAAGATTTGGCGGCTCCTACCTGTGTGGTGTTGCGGGAAGGCAGGGAGACAGTTGTAGAGGCTAATGCCTTGGTTCCAGGAGATATTGTGTTTCTCCTTGGAGGGCAGCGAGTTCCTGCGGATGGCCGGCTTGTGGATGCCAATCTCTTGACAATAGAAGAAGCAGCTCTTACCGGTGAATCCCACCATGTCAAGAAGACAGCAGATTTCGTGGCAAACCGCAGTTTGCCCATGGGTGATCGGGGAAACTGCGTCTTTATGGGTACTACTGTAACCAATGGTAATGGTCGTTTTGTCGTGACTGCCACCGGTATGGATACAGAAATTGGCAAGATAGCAGACATGATCCAAGCTGTCCCTTTGGAGACTACACCTTTGCAGAGGCGTTTACAGCAGCTTGGCCAATGGCTGGTAGTTAGCTGCTTAATGGTGGTTTTTCTGGTGTTTGTGGCGGGGGTTTTCCGGGGTTTTCCTGTATATCGCATGTTTCTCACTGGTGTCAGCTTAGCTGTGGCTGCCATTCCTGAGGGGTTGCCCGCGGTGGTAACTATTGCGCTAGCCATTGGGGTGCAGCGCATGAGTAGGCGGAACGCCATTGTTCGGCATTTGCCGGCTGTGGAAACCCTTGGTTGTGCGACAGTGATTTGCTCGGATAAGACAGGCACTTTGACCCAGAACGTGATGACTATCCGGCAAATCCATATGGCCAGTGGTGAGTATGAGGTGAGTGGGGCTGGGTACAGTTCCTATGGTGAGATTTCGCCTAAGGATGGTACTGCGGACCCTCGAGGTGCTTGGGGGCGAACCAGTCTGGTAGCAACATCACCTATGACAAGACAAGGTGATTTGCAGAGGATTCTAATGGCCGGGGCCCTTTGCAATAATGCCCGCATTTATCCCGCCCAAGGGCCGGAGGGTGGCATTAGAGGTATTTGGCGCAAGATAAGGAGGGGCAATACTTCCTCGGCGTCGAACACTGATTTAAGCCTAGTGGGCGATCCCACCGAAGGCGCACTGCTTGTGGCCGCTGCTAAACTTGGCATCTATCGGGAAGAACTTGAGCAATCCCATACCTTTGTGGCAGAATTACCTTTTGATTCTAGGCGCAAGCGTATGACGGTGATTACTAGCTCGGCTAGGGAAGGTACTGTGGCATGGGTTAAGGGCGCCCCCGACGTGATATTGGGGCTGTGCACTCATTTCCTAAAAGATGGTGAAGTTCTGCCCCTTAGTGTCCGAGACAAACAGGCTATTCGCAGTCAATATGAGAATATGTCTAGCTCAGCCCTGCGGGTCTTGGCTGTGGCATGTAGGCAATACAAGGCCTTGAGTAGAGAAAGTCGTCGTCGGCTACAAGAGGGTGAAGTGGAAAGAGAACTCATTTTCTTGGGTTTGGTGGGTATGATCGATCCCCCTAGGCCCGAGGCAGTTAAGGCCATTGCATCGGCGCGCCGGGCGGGGATTCGGACAATTATGGTGACCGGGGATCATGCCAATACGGCAGTGGCCATTGCCAGGGAGCTAGGCCTCTTGGTAAGAAGCGGTAAAGCACTTACCGGGGCTGATTTGGACCAAATGGATGACGGGCAGCTTGCCCATGCCGTGAGTTGGGTAGATGTATTTGCAAGGGTACAACCGGAGCATAAGGTGCGTATCGTGCGGGCTCTGCAAGCCAATGGTGAAATAGTAGGCATGACAGGTGATGGTGTCAACGATGGGCCCGCGGTAAAAGAGGCAGATATCGGTATTGCCATGGGCAAAACCGGTACCGATGTGACCAAAGAGGCCTCGGATATTGTTCTAGCCGATGACAATTTCGCAACAATTATAGCGGCCATTGAGGAAGGTAGGATCATCTACGATAATATCCGCAAGTTTATCCGCTATTTACTGGGGTGCAACGTTGGTGAGGTACTTACTATGTTGTTGGCCGCTTTGATCGGATTACCCTTGCCACTTTTGCCAATTCAGATATTATGGATGAATCTTGTTACCGATGGTCTACCGGCCATTGCTCTAAGTGTGGATCCTGGGGATCAGGATATAATGGAGAGGCCTCCACGGCCACCCAAAGAAGGGATCTTTGCCCGGGGCTTGCATGTACGGATTGCTGCCCAGGGGACCTTAATCGGCATGTGTACATTATTGGTCTTTGTTTTGGAGCTTTTCTGGGGTACGGGCAGTTTGGATAGTGCTCGAACAATGGCTTTTACTACTTTGGTTTTGTCGCAGCTGCTGTTCGTATTCCAATGCCGCTCAGAGGAGCATAGGGTGTGGGAAGTAGGGATTTTTGGGAATCCGTGGCTGATGGGGGCAGTATGCCTTTCTATTGCCATGCATATGGGCGTTGTCTATATCCCCATCATACAGCCGATTTTCAAGACAGTGGCCCTTTCCTGGGGGCAATGGGCAGTAGTTGCCTTTTTCTCTGGCTGGTGCGCAATCTTCGCAGATGTTGTGGTATACGTGGCCCGCAGGGCTAGAAGGCGATTGGCTTGGATTAGGGTCTAGCAATATTGACTATGTGGGCAGGAAGTGGCTACCTACGGGAAGAAGGTAGAGATCCGAATCTCATCGAGTGATGGGATTGAGTCTATCACCGGAGTTTGATTTCCACTGAAGTGATATGAAGTGAGGCGGAAGCATGGGTTTATGTAGTATGACAGGTTATGGACAAGGACAAGCGGGGGATGAACTAGTAGTACGGGTTGAGATGCGTTCTGTCAATCATCGTTACACCGATTTTGCCATACGGTTGCCCCGGGAATATGCCTTTCTAGAGGAGACTATACGCAGTGTTCTATCGGCAAACGTACAGCGTGGCAGAGTGGAAGTTTTGGTAACCATAGAGGATTTTAGGGAAGACCCTAGAACCGTGAAGATAGATTGGGGACTGTTGCATGGATATGACGAGTCTATTTCCAGCATAACCAAGCGCCTAGGCCTTGAGCCCACCAATCGTGTCGATTATCTGCTTACCTTGCCAGGGGTGTTACAGCCCATGGCCATAGATGATGGGGAACAGGCATTCCTTGAAGGCCTTGTCGGCGAAGCTGCTAATGCCGCGGCTCGGGCACTGGTGGACATGCGTCAAGCAGAAGGGCAAAGGTTAACGGTGGTGTTAAATCAGTATCTTGATGATCTGGATCGAGGCCTTGGGGAAATTGCCACTCTTGCCAAAACGTTACCTTTGGAATACCGGGAGCGGCTAGAGAAGCGCATATCGGATTTGGTCGGAGATATTCAGGTAGATCCCAATCGATTGATCACCGAAATTGCTATTTTGGCTGATCGATCCAGTATAGACGAGGAGTTGGTGCGCCTCGATAGCCACATAGTTGAGTTTCGCTCCGCTCTGATGGAGGACGAGCCAGTTGGCAGAAAACTTGATTTTCTCTTGCAAGAGATGAATCGGGAAGTCAACACCATTGGCTCCAAGACTACCCATGTATCTATCGCTAAATGGGTAGTCGAGGCGAAGAGCACAATTGAGAAGCTGAGGGAGCAGATCCAGAACGTGGAGTAGTGGCCTAAGGGCAAGTGGAAAAATGAAACGAGGAGGTGGACAATTTGGCTCTACCAAAACTTACGCCCGATGAGAAGATGCAAGCGTTAGCTAAAGCGCAACAGATGCGGAGCCAGCGGGCGGACATACGAGTGAAACTAAAGTCTGGCATGATCACTTTACAGGAAGTGCTTAATGACGCCGATGATGAGGTAGTGGGGCGTATGCGAGTCTCGTATCTCTTGCAATCCTTGCCTCAAGTTGGTAAAGTAACTAGTAGACGCATCATGGACGAGATTGGTATTCACGAGAATCGCAGAGTGCGGGGTCTAGGCAAACGCCAAGTGGAGGCCCTAGTCAAGAGATTTGAGTAGGGGTAAGGTAGTTGGGGGGTAGGTTACTTGAATATTAAACTCGCTAATATAGGATTTGGTAATATCGTTGCGGCCAATCGGATAATCGCCATTGTCAGCCCTGAGTCGGCACCAATTAAGCGGACAATTCAGGAAGCCCGTGAAAAAGGGATGTTAGTTGATGCTACATACGGTCGACGCACACGGGCGGTTATTATAACAGATAGTGATCACGTGATCTTATCAGCTGTGCAGCCGGAGACTGTAGCTCATAGACTATCTGGTAAGGGAACTGCGACAGAAACGGCTGACTAGATACGTAGATTGGTGGAGGGCTATCGGTGCAAAAACGGGGTTTCCTTCTGATTCTTTCGGGCCCCTCAGGGGCTGGCAAAAACACAGTGCTAGATGCAACCCGGGACTGTTGTCCTGACTTACAGTATTCAGTCTCAGCTACTACCCGCCCTCGGCGCCCGTTGGAGCAAGAAGGTGTGGATTATTTTTTCCTGACTGAGACGGAGTTTAGGCAACGGATAGAGGCAGGGGAATTCTTGGAGTGGGCGGAGTTTTGCGGCCATCTATATGGTACACCACTAGCTTATGTAAATGAATGTCTGGAGCAGGGTCAAGTGGTGGTCATGGATATTGATATCGCAGGTGCCCGCCAGGTCCAGGCGAAAATGCCAGAGGCCATTTTTGTTTTTCTATTGCCACCTAGTATGTCTGAGCTGGAACATCGCCTAAGGACCCGCTCTACCGAGACCGATGAAGCCATTCGTCATCGGTTAGGCAAGGCCTTAGAAGAGCTAAGAGCCGGCATTGACTATGATTATGTTATACAAAATGATGAAGTTGCCCAAAGCGCTGCGAAGCTGAAATCCATCATCATGGCTGAGCGTTGCCGTGTTAGGCGCAGTGAATATTTTGAGCAACTAAAGGATATAGTGGGGGAAACGGGGAGGAAGATGACAGATGATGAATCAACCGCCAATCGAGGACCTGTTGACAAAGGTTGATAGCCGTTACACTTTGGTGGTAAGTACTGCGCGACGTGCCCGCCAACTTTTGGAAGGTTCTCCCCAGTTCGCTGATGCTAACACTACTAAGCCAGTGACCATTGCTCTTTGGGAGATCGGAGAGGGCAAGGTGGTACCCACTAAGGAGAAGCGGAAAGCGTAGCGGCAACCAAGCCCCAGCCACCTCGGCTAGGGGCTTTTTAGTTCTTGTGTTGGGCTTAACGGGGAGACGATTTGATGAATTTCGACATATCCAAAAAGCGTTACGGTGAAGTCGTAGTAGATGTGCAAAACAGGGCCGTAGATCGGCTTTTTCATTACTCTATTCCACCGGATCTACAGTCAAGTCTAAAACCAGGGCATAGGGTGATAGTTCCCTTTGGGTCCATGACAGTTGTGGGCTATGTGATTCGTCTTGTTGATTGGACCCCGGTAGATGAAGTTAAGCCAATCTTGCGGATTCTCGATGAGGAGCCCCTCTTAACAAAAGAGCTGCTAGATTTGGCCCTATGGCTTGCCAAAACCACATATAGCCGGCTCATAGATGCGGTGCGCTGTGTGTTACCTCCAGGCATTCATATTAAAGAGGAAAGATATCTTTCCCTATCTATCCCGGTGGAGGAGACTAGGAGGTTGATGGAGGAGCTAGGATCTCGGGCACCTAAACAGGGAGCGATTTTACATTACCTGATGGAGGTGGGAGGCGAGGCCACCTGCGATTCCATTATGGAAGTTACGGGGGCAGGCATGGGTAGCATAACTGCATTGGTAGATAAAGGCTATGGCCGCATTCTGCACCGTTGGACTGATCCTTCCGTCAAGCCCAAGCAAATTCAGGTTTTTGAGCTCCATGTCTCGATAGATGAAGCCATGGCGTGGTTAGGGGAAAATCATAGGCGCGCACCTAAGCAAGCCGCCATCGTAGATGTGCTCGTTAGTGAAAGCAGAAAAGGAGAAGTTTTCACCGCGGCTATGCTGGCTGATCTTGCCGAGACATCACCTAGTACAGTGTACGCTCTGGAAGCTAAGGGATTGCTTCGGCGACGCCTTGTGGAGGTTTATCGGGATCCCTATAGAGCCATTACCTCGATGAAGCGTCCTCTCACTCCGAATCTTGATCAGGCCAAAGCTCTCAAGGAACTTGAAGTGGCTCTAGAAAAAGGTCGACACCAAGTGTACCTTTTGAGGGGTGTCACTGGTAGTGGTAAAACGGAGGTATATTTGCAGGCCATAGGTAATGCCTTACAATTAGGTAAAAGGGCCATTGTGCTAGTCCCTGAGATCTCGCTGACTCCCCAGACGGTAAAACGCTTTAAGGATCGATTTGGTGAGGGTGTCGCCATCCTGCATTCTCGCCTGAGCATGGGCGAGCGGTTTGATGAGTGGCGGCGTATTCGTAGTGGTGAAGCCGATATTGTGGTGGGGGCCCGCTCTGCTATCTTCGCTCCCTTGATGAATCTAGGCCTTATCGTAATAGACGAAGAACATGATCAAAGTTACAAGCAAGATGAAATGCCTTGCTACCACACTCGGGATGTGGCCATTTGGAGGGCGAAGGAGCACAAGGCATTGGTTATCTTAGGAAGTGCTACTCCCGATATAGAGTCTGCTTACCGAGCATCTGTGGGTAAGTATCAGCTATTGCAGTTGCCCCATCGTGTTGAGAACCGGCCTTTACCCCAGGTGAGAATTGTAGATATGCGTGAGGAGCTCAAAGGTGGCAATCGTACTATTCTGAGTCGTGACTTAAGAGCGGCTATCCAAAAAAGGTTGGAGCAAGGCGAGCAAATGATGATTTTGCTCAATCGCCGGGGTTATGCTACGTGTGTACTTTGCCGGGGATGTGGTCTTGTCATGGAATGCACCAATTGCCGAGTATCCTTAACATACCATGAACCTGATGCAAGTGTTGTATGTCACTACTGCGGGCTCACTATGCCTTTGCCTAAACTCTGTCCCCAGTGTCGGAGTCGGTACTTGCACCGCTTTGGTGTGGGTACGCAAAGAGTAGAAGAAGTGCTCAAACAGGAGTTTTCTGGGGCGAGGCTCCTGCGTATGGATTTTGATACCACTCGGCGGAAGGGTGCCCACGCCTCTATTTTGAGTCGATTTCGGCGAGGTGAGGCGGATATCTTGTTGGGCACTCAAATGATCGCCAAGGGTCACGATTTTCCCGGTGTTACACTGGTGGGGGTGATAACCGCCGATACCGCCTTGAATATTCCGGATTTCCGTGGGGGAGAGCGCACTTTCCAACTTCTAACCCAGGTGGGGGGCAGAGCGGGTCGGGGGGATAAGGAAGGTGAAGTGATTATTCAAACCTATACACCGGAGCATTATAGTATCCAAGCCGCCGCCCGCCAAGACTATGTGGCCTTTTATCACGAGGAATTGGCCTTTCGCCGGGACTTAGGCTACCCACCCTTCAGTTTTCTAGCCCGTTTGCTGATCACAGGGCCTGTAGAAAAAGATGTAATCGATACCGCCCATCAAGTTACTCAAGAGGTAGAGCTAGTGACCCATACCCAAGGTTTGCAGACTGAGTTTACTACCCTTGGTCCCTCCCCGGCCCCGCTGTCGCTGGTGAGAAGCAGATATCGATGGCATGTTTTACTTAAGGGTAGCGAAAGTGCCATTCGGGAAGTACTCGACGGATTAGTTGAAGTACTGCCAACTGGCTCTGATTGCAGTGTCAGTGTTGACGTTGCTCCCTCGTCTTTGTTATGATGGCACTGATAAGCATTGTTAAGTAGTAGAATTCAGCAGTGAAGTGGGGGTGGGACACATGGCGATTATGGAAATATTTGAAGACGGGGCTCCGGTGCTTAGGCAAAAAGCTCAGCCTGTGACCCAAGTGACCAAGAAAATACGTAGGTTAGTCAAAGATATGATCGAGACCATGGGAGCGGCAGAAGGTGTCGGTTTAGCTGCGCCCCAGGTAGGCATCGGCCAACGAGTAATAGTTGTTGATGTGGGTGAAGGTCCCATAGCGATAATCAACCCTGAGATCCAAGAGACTGCAGGTACCGAAGTGGATGTAGAGGGGTGCTTGAGTATCCCTGGGGTGTATGGGTATGTAAACAGAGCTTTGCAGGTGGTTGTCACTGGTATCGATGAAATGGGTAAGCCGATTAGAGTTAAGGGAGAAAATCTGTTAGCTCGGGCTCTACAGCATGAGATTGATCACCTCGATGGTGTGCTTTTCATAGATAAGGTGCTGGATATCCAAGTGGATACCGATGATGACGAGCAGGTTTAGTGATCTATCGGGGAGGTGATAGTATGCGATTAGTATTTATGGGTACCCCAGAATTTGCGGTGCCTAGCTTAAGGGCACTCATTGATGAGGGGTGGGACATAGCGGCAGTAGTTACCCAACCTGATAGGCGTCGAGGACGGGGCCATAGGGTCAGCTATTCGCCTATCAAGGAGGTGGCCTTGGAAGCAGGCTTGCCCGTCATGCAGCCGGAAAAGGTGTCTGATCCCGAGTTTGTTGGCAAGCTGCAACAGATTGGGGCAGATGCCATAGTGGTTGTAGCCTTTGGCCAGATCATCCCTCCTAGTATAGTCCACATGCCCCCCCATGGTTGCATAAATGTCCACGCCTCTTTGCTGCCTAAATACCGGGGAGCATCGCCGATCCACAAGGCCATCATTGATGGATGCCAAGAGACGGGGATCACCACCATGCTCATCGATGAAGGTTGTGACACAGGTTGCATTTTGCTACAGGAGCAGGTTGCTATCGCAGATTGCGATACAGCTGGTACTTTAGAGGAAAAGCTAGCCCCTATTGGAGCTCGACTATTGGTTAAAACCCTAGCTAAGCTGCAAAGGGGTGAACTAGAACCAATCCCTCAAGATGAGGAAGGCGCCTGTTACGCCCACAAACTAAAAAGGGAAACGGGTGAGATCGATTGGAGTATGTCAAGCAGCGATATTGCGAATTTGGTTCGGGGATTGACTCCCTGGCCGGGGGCTTTTACCTGCCATAGAGGTCAGTTGCTCAAAATATGGGAAATAGAGTGCACCAAAAACCAGACAACCAAGGGTCCCGGTATGATCGTTGACATCGCCGATGACGGCTTAATCGTATCCGCTGGTGGGGAATTGGTTTGCTTGAGTGTGGTGCAGCCCCCTAATCGACCCCGTATGGCAGGCCGGGATTATGCCAACGGCTATCATGTTGTTCCTGGGGAGGTTTTGGGAGGCCCGCTTGCATGAAGTCTCATGGGAGAAAACGGCTTTTTTTAGGCCTAGTTCTCATAAGCCTAGTATTGGTCGCCGGAGCAGTGGCGACCACGTGGTACTTTATTCGGAGCGGTGCCCCGGTGGGGCGCTGGCTAGGGATTATTCTAATTATCTTGTCAATAGCGTTTCTGATCTATGCCTTAGGCGGCATCTCTAGTCTGACAGTGTCACTGATAAGTGGTCACAACATCGCATTTCTAAGTCGGGGGAGGGAGCGGGTGGCCTTTGCTCTATTGCCTTTGGCATTGCGTGTTGGTGACTGGTTGGGATTAGACAAAGACCGAATCAGAGCTTCTTTTATTGAGGTCAATAACCAACTTGTAAGCCAAGGGCAAGTCAAAGTTCGGCCCGACGAACTATTGATTTTGGCTCCGGTATGCCTGCAAGAAGCCAATTGCTCCCGCAAGGTAACCCATGATATTCGGAATTGTCGGCGGTGTGGCCAATGCCCTGTGGGGGATCTCTTGGGATTAGCCCAGCGCTACGGTGTTCATCTCGCGGTGGCAACTGGTGGGACCAAAGCTCGCCAGCTTATCAAAGAACTACAACCCCAAGTAGTTGTGGCCATTGCCTGTGAACGGGATCTAGTCAGTGGTCTGCAGGATAGTCGGCCGATTGTTGTCAAAGGCATCACCAATCAAAGACCACATGGTCCTTGCTTTAACACCCAGGTCGATCTTGCTGAAGTAGAGGCGACACTAGAAAGTTTTCTCGTTCCCTAGATCTCTAGACAAGATCCCAGAGTGTAGGGTATAGTATTATATGGGTAAATGGGATGAGGTCCGTAAGCGCTTTATCGCGCAAGAAGGAGGTATTTTTCCATGTTCTTCTACGATCCAACCTATGTTTTGTTGATCCCGGCACTAATCTTTGCTTTTTTTGCCCAGGCCAAGGTTCAATCAACATTCAGGCGCTTTTTGCATGAGCATTCACAGGTGGGTATGACTGGGGCACAGGTGGCTAGACAGTTGCTTGATGCCCATGGTTTGCATGATGTACCAGTGGAACTAGTGGGAGGCACCTTATCTGATCATTACGACCCCCGCAGCAGGAGAATGCGCCTTTCTCCCCAGGTGTACCAGAGCACATCAGTGGCTGCCCTTGGTGTGGCCGCCCATGAGACGGGGCACGCTGTGCAACATGCACAAAACTATATCCCCCTAGGCATTCGCAACAATCTATTTCCGGTAGCCAATTTCGGTTCCCAGATGGCATTCCCTCTATTTTTTGTTGGACTTTTCGTGTCATCCAATGTCTTGATGAATGTAGGTATTTGGCTATTTATGGCGGCGTTAGCCTTCCAGTTGGTAACCTTGCCAGTAGAGTTTAATGCTAGCAGGCGGGCACTAGGGATGCTTGAGCAGGGTGGCTATTTGACTGCCCCCGAAGTACCTAAGGCCCGGAAAGTTTTGAGTGCTGCGGCCTTGACTTATGTGGCTGCTGTAGCCATGGCTGCTGCTCAGCTGTTGCGGTTGCTGGTTTTACGGGGCCACCGGCGGGACAACTAACAGATTTTGGCCCAGGCTTCGCCTGGGTTTTTTTGTGGGAGGAAGTTATTTGGCGAGAACAGGAACCAAGGACTCTAGGGGGCCAAGATATGTAGCTTTGCAGGTGCTTTGTGCAGTTGACGTAGAGGGTGCCTATGTGCAGATAGCCCTAGATAATCAATTCAAGCGTTCAAGCCTTGTAAGGCGTGATCGGGGTTTTGCTACAGAGTTAGTCTATGGCACTTTGCGGCGGCGTTTGACCTTAGATTGGATATTGGCTCGATTTTCCCGTCGCCCCCTAGAGGCAATGCCTGCTACTCTTCGCAATAATTTACGCATGGCTCTTTACCAGTTGGTCTTCCTAAATAGCATTCCCCCAGCTATTGTCTGTAACGAGGCCGTGGAATTGGCCAAGAAAGTGGGACACCGGGGAACGGTAAGTTTTGTCAATGGTGTATTGAGGGCGATACTGCGTAATCCCGATAGGATGGATTACGTAAAGGCAGCTGAGTGCATGGCCACAGCTGAATCCATTAGCCTGTTGCACTCCCATCCCTTGTGGTTAGTCAATACGTGGATCCAGGAACTTGGGACGGATGAGACCAAAAGGCTTTGCGCCTCCAATAATCAAGTTCCATCGACATTCTTTAGGGCTAATACGCTAAAGATCTCCCGAGATGAGCTGATCGAGGAGCTAACTAGTGCAGGTTTAAATGTAGGCCCTGGCCGTCTAGCTCCGGAAGCAGTCAAGGTAGAGGCTCCTTCGGGGATAAGCCGGCTTGCTTCCTTTGAGGCAGGCGATTTCGCCGTTCAAGACGAGGCTGCTATGTTGGTTGCCCACGCATTAGCACCGGCGCCTAGAGGGATAGTTTACGATCTGTGTGCTGGTCTTGGTGGCAAGACCCTGCATCTGGCTGCTTTAATGGAAAACAACGGGCAAGTGTTAGCCTTTGATATCCATGGAGGTAAATTACAGGCCCTCGGGAAGATGGCAGACCGCCTTGGTGTGAAAAATGTGCGTAGGGTGGAGGCCGATGCTACTCGCTTGCCACGAGAGTATTTGGGTAAGGCCGATGGTGTGCTACTGGATGCACCCTGTAGCGGTTGGGGTGTCATAGGGCGCAAGCCCGATATTCGCTGGCGTATGCGACCAGAACATTCAGAGGGCCTTGTTATGCTCCAGCGTCAACTATTGGAAACAGCGTATGCATGTTTACTCTCCGGGGGTAGGTTGGTGTATAGCACGTGCACTATTCACCGCAAGGAAAACCAGGAAAATGTGGAGTGGCTTCTGGACAAGTACTCAGATCTGGAATTATTGATGGCTAGGGCGCAGTTGCCCTATAGCGCCTGGGATTATCTAGAGGAAGATGGTCCAATGCTGCAGCTCTTACCTCATAGGCATGGGACAGATGGATTCTTTATTGCTGTTTTGGAGAAAAGCTAGATACTTGCGATAATCCAATAGCGGCAGAAGGAAGGCATCCTTCTGCCGTCGGTGGTGACCACCTAGCTGTCTAGTTGACGGGCCGGCATGGCGAAGTGACCGGCCTTTTCTACGTAACCTCGCTGGGATGCGTCCGGGCCATCCCACCCGTTCATGGCTAGACAAGCCTACATATAACATTACCGATTTTTCGGAGGAGTATGCAGATCCTAGGTAACCTTTACGGCAAAAGGATCATTAAAACACCAATAATTGGTAAATTCACTTAAGTCTGCAGGAATGCCCCAATATCTGGAGAACGACTTACGAGGGAAGTTGCCCACGGAACAGCGATCGTTGCCGGACACAGATTTTGCTTTGCCAAAATGATATTGGGAGGCAGGAGCGATGCTTAAGATCCTCATAGCGGACAATAATGTAGGACTTTGTGAAACTTTGGAGACCTTCTTGGATCGACAGGAATCCATGGAAGTGGTGGGTGTTGCCTATGACGGAGAAGAGGCCTTGGTTTTGATAGAGCAGAAGCAGCCGGATGTTGTACTCCTAGACATTACCATGCCCCATCTAGATGGTCTTGGTGTTATGGAAAGGTTAGCTGAGCTAGAGCTTGAGCCTCGCCCAAGGATCATCGTACTAACGGCCTTTGGCCGAGAAGAAATTATTCGTCGCTTCACGGATTTGGGTGCAGACTATTTTGTGGTAAAGCCCTTTGACCTCAATGTATTGGCTGATCGCATTCGCCAATTTGCTGGAGATGCATCAGAGGCTCCTGTCACAAGAATAGCAGACACTGAAACTAGTTCGAATCCCCGTCTTGTAGCCCGTCCCGGGGCCAATAAAGAGGCCATGGTCACAGAACTATTACATAGAATAGGAATTCCAGCTCATTTTAAGGGTTACAATTATCTTCGTGATGCTGTGCTTACTGTCATGGAGGAGGAGGGGCTATTAGGGGGCTCCTTAACAAAAGAGCTCTACCCCCGCCTTGCCGACAAATATAAGACGACCCCAGGAGGTGTGGAGGCAGCCATCCGTAATGCAGTAATTACGGCCTGGGATCATGGCAACCGCCCTTACCTAGAAGAATTGACCGGTAGAATTAGTCGGGGAAGATTTCCGACCAATTCGCTGATCATTGCCAAACTAGCCGATCAGTTAAGGTATAAGTCGAGGCTTAGTAGCTGAGCAAAACGTCAGTTAAGTGCCAATCAGACCAGTACCGCAAAGCTATGGAGAAGCGCTTGCTGAATCTCCTAGATGATTCCTATGACGGAGATTTCCATAGTGACACTAACTCTGGACCTAGTAGAGTTCACTACTCTGCTAGGTTTTTTCATATGCAAAAATGGGAGCCACCCTTCCTCTGCCTGCCATGCCAGTTCAAGGCTATTCTCCTTGCCGTTACGGTCTGAGTGACCTTCGGCAAGGCGTTACTGCATCTGGACCGGCGCATATTGACATTGGAGATCATGTTACTGCAATCGGAGAGGATATTATAGCGGCCGGGTTGGACAGTGCTGCAATTGGAAGCAATACGCAGACTGCAAACGAGAACACTGTAGCGATAGGTTGGAACGCCAACTGATACAAGTAATCAATAAGAGGTGAAGGTGGCTCTAAACAATGGGCTTCTTAGCGGAATCGCAGGGCAGACCGTTTGGACAGAAGTTTGCTAGGAGCTGTGTACGGGTCTGTAGGCACGGTTCCAATAAAAGGGTGACGCCAGTGGATCACTAGGCGTCACCCTGCTTGATGGTCGGGGTACTCGGATTCGAACCGAGGGCCTCTTCGTCCCGAACGAAGCGCGCTACCAAACTGCGCCATACCCCGTAGTGCGATACAAATATTATAACCTGGGACTTTGATAATTGTCAAACCTTCCGCTACTCGCGCCGATAGTTTTCTGGCCGAGGGGACTTTAGCCCTTACCTCTCTTTACACTTGCTTCAGTGCGTCATTGCTTATATCAAGCTCAGCCTCGGCGAAGGCGTAAAACTTCCGGAGTGTCTTCTTTAGTCGCTTCTGATATGATGGTGAAGAAGACTGCACGAAGGCGTTTATGTCACTGGTCTCCACTCTGCCGAGCAAAAACCGTAGGAATCGGCTGGCATCCCCTAAATAATATTCCTCCGACTTGATCCCTTCGCCAAGAAGATATTCAATATAGGATGTGAGAAAATACACTTTACCTTTTTTGCTCACAGGCTCGCCTCCTTAGGGTTATATGTATTAGTCTGTCCCAAAGGTAGTAAAGTAACGGCGAGTTCTTTAGAATGGTGTCATGGGTCTTTGGCATAGTTTGCCATTGCTTATATCATACTACAAGTGAGAGTAGGGGTTGGATCTTATGTTACCTGCACCCATAATCTTGGTTGGAAAAACCCTAGGTGAACTGGAGAATTTGCTCTTAACATGGGGTGAGCCACGTTATCGAGGCGAACAGATTGCCCACTGGTTATATGGGCAAATAGTGGACGATGTAGGAAGTATGAGTAATATTCCGGGCATACTTAGGACTCGGCTTGCCGAAGAAACAGTGTTGCACCCAGCCAGGGTGGAAACTGTCAGGCATTCAGTAGACGGTACACGAAAGTACCTGCTCTCTTTGGGGGACGAGGCCTTAATCGAAACGGTGTATATTCCTGAAATCAGTCGCACGACTGTTTGTATCTCTACTCAGGTTGGCTGCGGGATGGGTTGCACTTTTTGCGCGACGGGTTTGGGGGGGCTTACCCGTAACCTAACCTCCGGTGAAATCGTGGATCAGATCTTGCAGGTTGCCCTAGATGTGGGGGCGTTACCTAGTAATGTCGTGTTTATGGGAATGGGTGAGCCTCTAGCCAACTATGAGCAATTGTTGAAAGCTATCGCTATAATCAATGCACCTTGGGGTCTTGATATCGGGATTCGTCATTTGACTATATCGACCTGTGGAGTAGTGCCTGGCATTCGGCGTCTGGGCAAGGAAGGATTGGGCCTTACTTTGGCTGTGTCTTTGCATGCTGCAGATGATGAAAAGCGGAGTCAGATCATGCCCATCAATAACATCTACAGTATAGGAGAACTCATGGGATCGTTGCAGGGATATGTAAAAGATACAAGTCGCCGCGTTACCATAGAATACGCTCTGATGGCCGACTTCAATGATAGCATGGCAGATGCCCGTAACCTAGTAGGGCTACTCGAAGGACTCTTATGTCACGTTAATCTCATCCCTATCAACCCGGTGCAGGGAGGGCCCCACACAAAACCACGGGATAGCCAAGTGGAGAAATTCCTGGGTGCATTAAAGCGAAGTGGCTTGGCTGTTAGTATTCGCAAGGAACGTGGACAGGATATTGCCGCGGCTTGTGGACAGCTAAGGGGGCAATGGGAGGCAGAGTAGCTATGGAATTCCTTGGCAGAATAGAGATTTTCTTGGAACGGCTATTGGGCCGCTTTGCAGGATCAAGCCGCCAACGCAGTGTTCAGCCAGTGGAAATCGGCAGACACCTAGTGAAAATCATGCTAGCTGATCGAAGGGTCAGTACTGTTGATGTTTATGTTCCCAATCAATATAGAGTCTATCTCTCAGAGAAGGATTGGGAAAAACTAGAGCCGTTACGCAGGACCATCACTGACGATATCCGGGCATATCTGAGTAATCGCGCCAGTCGTCAAGGAGTCAAATTCGCGGCTCCTGTTCAGATTGAGTTCGAGATAGAACATGGGATGCAGGCAGGCACGCTTCGGGGGGAGGCACTTTTTAAGGAGACTGTGGCAGAGCCCTGCAAGACCCAGGGATGGGGCGGATGTAGCCCTAGTAATAGTACCAATGGCACTCAGGTGTATACTTTGCCTGAAGTAGCAGAATCAGATAGCAGGGCTAGCTGTGGATTAGCTGAGCTGGTGGTTTTAGATGGCCCTGATCGCGGGGGGAAATGGGCACTTGGCACCAAACCCGTCCTTTTGGGCAGAGGCTTGGATCAAGATGTGCAATTGCGGGATCCCGGTGTTTCCCGTCACCATGCTGTGATTCGCCTGGTACAAGGACGATATTGGATTGAGGATAGTGATAGCAAAAACGGCATAGGCGTCAATAGTAGTTTGATCAAGGAGACTGTGTTGGCTGATGGAGATGTAATACAGGTAGGCAATAATCGGCTGCAGTTTCGTATGGTGAACCAAAATGGGTAAATGGCTATGGTGGCCATTGCACATAGTATTTTTGGGCATGCTTTTTGTGTTCCTATGGAGAGTGATCGGGGCATCTTCCTGGAACTTTTGTGGGACTCACAATTGGCCCCAAGCCTATGCGCTAGCCATATCGGATTTAGGCAAGGGAGCCACCCCAAAAGTGATCTCAATTGACGATGAAGTATATTTGGGTCGGGATTCCCACAACGACATTGTCCTAGATGATCAGTTTGTTTCCACAGTGCACGCCCGCATCTATCTGAGGGGAGAAGAATATTGGCTAGAGGATTTAGGCAGTAGAAACCGTACATATGTAAATGGGGAGCTTGTGATTACGCCACAAAAACTAAGACAGGCTGCAATTATTAGCATGGGCAATGCTGTGGTCGTCTTCCATACATCCCCCAATTCTCCTGTGGGAAAAGGGTGACGGCGATGCGGGTTGGCGTGATGACTCATATAGGGCAGGTAAGGGCAGTGAATCAAGATGCCTATCTTATGCGGGATTCCCTAGTGGCCGTGGCCGATGGCATGGGGGGGCATCAAGCTGGGGAAGTGGCAAGCCGATTGGCCATAGATGTGCTGGAGGATTGGTCTTTTGATAGAGAGCATCCTAATACTTCTTTGCACCAAGCTCTTGCCAAAGCTAATATGCGTGTCTTTGAAATGGCGGAAGAAAACCCTAATATGACAGGTATGGGCACAACTTTATCTTTGGCATGGTTCTTAGACGATACGGTCCATATCGCCCATATAGGGGATAGCCGTGTCTATCAGCTTAGAAAAGGGGAGCTTCGGCAGATCACTTGGGATCATTCGGTCGTAGGGGAATTAGTTAGAAGTGGAGCCCTAGATGAGGAGGAAGCTCTTAGGCACCCACATCGCAACGTACTAACAAGATCCCTAGGAACTAGC
This sequence comes from Bacillota bacterium, assembly GCA_012798955.1. Lineage (GTDB taxonomy): Bacteria > Bacillota > Limnochordia > DTU087 > DTU087 > JAAZMF01. The sequence continues at coordinate 26,619 of JAAZMF010000060.1, forward strand.
CCCATTGCAGAATTCGATCTACATGAAATCTCTTTGCGGGATACCGAGGGGCTATTGCTTTGTACCGATGGGCTTTATTCTCTAGTTAGTCATCAAGAATTGGCAGCAACTATACAAGAAATAGAGGATCCGCAACTTGCTGTAGAGCAGTTGGTGGCATTGGCTAATGAGCGGGGAGGCCATGACAACATAACGGCATTATTGGTTCTTCCGTAATTGGAGTCTTTTCTAGTTTGAGGAGAAGGACGCGATCCGATGGGCAAGGATGCCTGGAGATCTTATCGGTTTGGCCTGATCGCTCTTCCCGCCTTGGGCCAATCGAGAAAACGAGAACGTGGCCAGTTAGTTGGGGTAATGGTGATCGCCTTCTTTGGCATATTCTTGGCTGTGCAAGGACATGGACAGCCCTTGTATTGGGCTATGCTAATTGGTGGTAGCCTAGGACTAGCTTTGCTGTGCTTGCATGGGCTATTTTGTCTGGCCAGTTTTACTGGGGATGAATATCTTTTGCCTCTTTGCGGTTACTTGTGTGCATTAAGCCTTGTTATCTTGGGTGGTGGCTCCCCACATCTAGCCCTAAGACAGTTACAGTGGGTATTGATAGGACTTGGCCTTGTACCCTGGTTTGCTTTGCCTAGGTATTGGGTGCAGTTAGGTGAATACCGCTATCTATCGGCTATTATGGGATTGGCGTTGCTTCTGCTTACTGCTATTTTAGGCAAAGAGCAAGGTGGTGCCAAGCTATGGCTTGCGGTGGGACCTCTTCAGTTTCAGCCGGGAGAGATTGTCCGCTTAGCACTGGGTATCTTTCTTGCTGCGATGTTTAGTGAAAACCAACGCCTGTTTTCCCATCCCACTGCTCGGTTAGGACCCATAAGCATCCCTGAGCCTAGATATCTTGTGCCACTCTTGGTTATGTGGGCCTTGTTTTTGTTCGTCTTGGTTGTGCAGAAAGATTTGGGGTCTGCCTTGCTTTATTATTCCCTATTTTCGTGCCTTGGTTTTGTGGCAACTGGCCAAGGAAGTTACCTAGTTGTTCCCACAGTTTTAGGGGGCATAGGCGGAGTTCTGGTTTGGATGACTTTTGCCCATATTCGGCTAAGATTCCTTGCTTGGCTTGATCCGTGGAAAAGCCCTTTGGGATCAGGATATCAGATTATTCAAGCCATGTTTGCCCTGGCAAATGGTGGCTGGCTTGGAAGAGGACTAGGACGGGGATACGCCCATACCCTGCCTGCAGCCCATACCGATTTGCCGTTAGCTATAGTAGGTGAAGAATTGGGGTTTGCCGGCCTAGTAGCCGTGCTCACCTGTCACTTTCTACTAGTCAGTAGGGGTCTAGTGGTATCTTACCGCTGTGGGCATGGGTTTTTCCGTCTACTGGGGCTATCTATTGTTGTGAGCTGGGGCTTAAGCGTGTTTCTTGTAAATGGTGGTATGTTGCGCCTATTGCCGTTAACGGGGTTAGTTACACCCTTTGTAAGCTATGGGGGCAGTGCCATGATTACGAACTTCCTCTGTTTAGGTCTGCTCTTGAATGTCTCCCGGGAGGAGCTATGGCGGGCATGAACACTGCCAAGTATCTAAGATATGCCATTCTGATTGGCTTTTTGGCACTTGTAGGAGGAGCTTTTTACTGGCAGATCGGGCAGAGGGAGACGCTGGTTGCCCACCCATCTAATCCCCATGTGCTATACCAGCGGCGTTGGCTCGAAAGGGGAGGGATATTGGACTCCCGTGGAGAAGTGATAGCGGATAGCGTGGAGGGGTCCCACGGTTTTCGCCGTGTTTACCAGGGTACCCCAGGACTTGCACCAATTATTGGGTATTACAGTCTGCGCTATGGCGTTGCTGGAATAGAAAAGACCTTTGATGGTGTTTTGATGGGGCAAAAATATCCTGGAACTTCGCTATTGGGTCGTGCTAAGCATAGCCTGTTTAGGCAGGCCAAGGGATATGATCTGGTTACCACCATAGATCTACGATTGCAAAGGGAGATTGAACGCATCTTTGGCAATCACAGGGGCGCGGTGGTGGTCATGGAGGTTAGGACTGGCCGTATACTAGCAGTTGCGAGTACTCCTGGCTTTCTGCCCAATGATATAGATGCCCACTGGCAAGATATTAGTACCCATGATGGTAGCCCATTGTATAACCGGGCCTTTGCCGGGTTCTACCCTCCGGGCTCAACATTCAAATTGGTGGTGTTAGCTGCCGGGTTGTCCCGGGGAATCACCCATCTAGAAAGCGTATTCGATGATCGTGGCATGATCAAGATCGAGGGGCACCAAATCGCTAATGTCGGTGAGCGCAGATGGGGGCAGATTTCCTTAATAGATGCTTGTGCAGTCTCTTCTAATGTGGTTTTTATCGAGTTAGGTCAAAAAATCGGAGCCCGCAATGTGTTGGAGATGGCCGCTGGGTTTGGCATTGGGCAAGAGCCGCCCCTTGTCGCAGATAGCTTGAGAGCGGGGAAGCTACCTAGTGGGGATATCTCGAATTTGGAGTTAGCCGAAGTCTGTATCGGTCAGCATGGGTTAGTTACTACGCCATTGCAGCTAGCTATGGTGGTTCAAGCAATTGCCAATGATGGGTTGATGATGGAGCCCATGTTAATCGATGCCATACTTGATAACATCAATGATATGCGGTGGAACAATGCCCCGAAGCCCATGCGCTATGTGATTACCCCAACGGTGGCTCGGGATATCAAAGAAGCCATGACCGCTGTCGTATCCCGGGGTACAGGTCGACGGGCGGCTTTGCCCGAGGTGTCTGTGGCTGGTAAGACGGGATCGGCGGAGAATCCCCAGGGCTCTGCCCACGCTTGGTTTGTGGGGATGGCGCCAGCCATGTACCCGGAGATTTGCCTTGCTGTGATAGTGGAAAACGGTGGTAGTGGTGGCGATGTGGCGGCACCACTAGCCCGTGACATATTTAGGGCCTATTTTCGTGGCGAACCTAGGGCCCTTAGCAAGTGACAGGGCCTTGGGTGAGTTTAGCTGTGTGTTCCTAGTTGGTGTGAGGTGAGAAGTTGGAAGGGGAAGTCTTATCTAACAGATATGAGATAGAAGAGTGTATTGGCGAAGGCGGTATGGCTTTAGTTTACAAAGCCAAAGACCGACTTTTGCATCGGCGGGTGGCAGTGAAAGTCCTACGGGATCAGTATGCCAGTGACGCCGATTTTGTCGAACGATTTCGCCGGGAGGCCCAAGCGGCGGCTAGTTTGTCACACCCCAATGTGGTCAATATTTACGATGTGGGTGAAGTAGCTAATACCCATTATATAGTGATGGAGTATGTGCGGGGTATTAACCTCAAAGAATTGATTCGCAAAGAGGGGAAGCTAGGCCCTAGCCAAAGTGTGGATATTGCTTTACAGGTGGCCGCGGCTTTAGGCCATGCCCACCGCAACCGATTGGTGCACCGAGACATTAAGCCTCACAATATCCTAATCACCGAAGATGGCAGGGTGAAGGTTACCGACTTTGGTATCGCCCGGGCTGTAAGTAGTGCAACTCTAACCCAAACCGGCTTGGTGATTGGTTCTGTACATTATTTCTCCCCAGAACAGGCCCGGGGTGGCTTAACCACCGATCAATCAGATTTATATTCTCTAGGTATAGTCCTATACGAAATGCTGACCGGGCAAGTGCCTTTTACCGGGGAAACTCCCATCGCTGTAGCCTTGCAGCAATTGCAGGATCCCGTTCCTTCCCCCCGGAAGCTCGATCCGAGTATACCTAAGGCGCTAGAAAATGTGATAATTAGGGCCTTAGCCAAAGAGCCAAGGGACAGATTTGCCTCCGCGGACCAGTTTATCATCGCCTTACAGAAGACAGGGGTGGCTACTGGGGGGGCCATTGACTGGTATGAAGGGGAAGTCACCGATGTAACTGAGGATTGGGACTTGGCCACCCGGAGGGTGGCTAGAACCAGTGCAGAGGAGGCTACCCGTGTCCACGGATTGGAAAGGGAGGAAAAAGTGACTAAGAAGAGAGAGGGCCCTTCTCCCAAGCGGCGCCGGGCTAGAACCTTCCTGTTCTTGTTTGTTATAGCATTTTTGGGTGGCCTATTTTGGGCGATCTCATATCTGCCCCAATTGATTTTCCCGGCGGAGGTTAGTGTGCCTGATATTGGTGGCTTCACTGTAGTTGAAGCCCGGATAGCTTTGGAAAAACAAGGGTTAAAACTAGCCGTAGATAAAGAAGTGGAAGACCCTGAGGTGCCGGCAGGAAGGGTAATCAGGCAAGATCCTTTGGCCCATCGCCGTGTTAAGGAAGGCCGGACAGTATGGGTGATTGTTAGTCGTGGCCCTAAGCTAAATCTAGTTCCGGATGTAGTAGGCATGCATCTAGATGATGCTAAAGAGGCAATTCGTCAAGCAGGATTGGTTGTTGGTATGGAGACACCGGTATTTGAGCCAAGTGTGCTTAGGGACTATATCGTTAGTCAGAGTCCAAAGCCTGGCACTTTCCTCGAAGCGGGGCTTGCAGTAGACTTGATGGTAAGTCAGGAAGATACTGGTAGGCCTTTGGTGGTCTTGCCGGATTTACGGGGAGAGTCCCTAGAGGATGCCAAGGCTAGGGTGAGGCGTCTTGGGCTTACGATTGGGAATATCTGGGGTGAGGTCCACCGTTCCCTACCGGCCTGGGAAGTGACTGCTCAAAACCCTGCCCCCGGTGCAAAGGTACCCCAAAATAGCGCAGTGGATTTTGTATATAATAGCTGGGGTACAGGACAGCCGGCGCAAAGGCCGCCAGAGGGAGTATTCAATGGTCAGGTAGATGGTGGAGACACCGCTGGCACCAACGAAGATGAAGTAGCGGGAGCTACCACAAGTGATATGAAGGAAGCTAGTGTGCAGATTACTATTCCTCCTGGACCTGAGCAAGAGGTGGTCGTGGTTGTAATCGATGCTCTAGGGGCCCGAGAGGTCTACCGTGGTAAGCATGCTGGTGAGACAACTATCACTCGCCATGTGCGAGGATATGGCAAGGACCCTAAGATCCAGGTCTATATAGACAACTTTAAGGTATCGGAAAAGGGGTTTCCTGATTGAGACAGAGATAGGAGAGGGCAATAGAGTGGGATTGGCAACTGGCATAGTGTTGCGGGGGACGGGTGGTTTTTATGATGTGCGAGATGACTATGGGGGTATGATTCGGTGCCGTCCCCGGGGGCGGATGCGACTAGACAACCTAACGATTCTAGCAGGAGATCGGGTGTCATACACTCTCCTAGAACAAGGCCTAGGAGTCATCGAGGAGATACTTCCCCGAAGGAGCGTTTTGACAAGGCCTTCAGTGGCTAATATCGATCAGCTGATAGTTGTAAGTGCTTGTGCTAGGCCTAATCCGCAACTAACTTTGATCGATCGCTTGATGGTGCTGGCAGAAAGCAATGGTATTGAGCCAATGCTTTGCCTCAACAAGATCGATCTAGTGACTAATGATGTTGCCCAGAATTTGGCCACGACATATGAAAGAGCCGGATACGAGGTGCTCAAGTGCTCGGCAAAGATGGGGACAGGCATCGATGAACTGCGCCTTGCTCTCATGGGTCGAGTTAGTAGTTTCGCTGGCCCGTCGGGAGCGGGCAAATCTTCGCTTTTAAATGCCATTAAGCCCACCCTTAGTCTAGTTACCAGTGCAGTGAGTGAGAAAACCGGTCGGGGCAGGCAAACTACCCGGCAAGTTGAACTGATAGAGCTAGAACATGGGAGCTATGTAGCAGATACTCCGGGATTTAGCCAGCTTCAGCTAGACGGGATTGACATATTGGACCTAGGGAGTTATTTCCCCGAAATAGACAGGCGCAGTAGTGACTGCCGGTTTAGCAGTTGCCTCCACCGCAGTGAACCAGATTGCAGTATCCTAGAGGCAGTGGAAGTGGGAGAGATTGCCCAAAGCAGGTTTGATAGCTACCTGCTATTCTTGGAGGAGTTAGAGCAGGCTCGGATCTATTGATGGATTAATCATATACTAGGTTTCACACTATGAAAGGTGAATGGTATGTTGAAAATAGCGGCTTCCCTTTTGGCTGCGGATTTTGCTTGCCTTAAGCGGGATATTGGCAGGGTAGAAAAGGCAGATTACCTACATGTGGATGTGATGGATGGCCTGTTCGTACCCAATATAAGTTTTGGGCCTCCTGTGATCGGGGCTGTAGCCGATATCACCCCTGTGCCCTTGCACTTGCACCTTATGGTTTGGGAGCCAGGGCGATTGCTGGATGTTCTATATGCGGCGGGTGGGGGCCAGATCGACTGCATTACCGTCCATGCCGAAGCTTGTACCCACCTACATAGAACCCTGCAAGAGATCAAAAACCTAGGGGTCAAAGCCGGTGTTGCACTTAACCCGGCTACATCTACCGATGGTATCAGGCATGTACTTGGCTTGGTAGATCGAGTCTTAGTGATGACTGTTAACCCCGGTTTTGGAGGACAGCAATTCCTATGGGAAATGGTGCCGAAAATTCGTGCTACCAAAGAGCTGATGGATTCGGCCGGGGTAGAGTGTGAGATTGGGGTGGATGGCGGCATAGATATGGTAACGGCTCCCGAAGTGGTGGAGGCAGGAGCTAGGTTTCTGGTAGCGGGCTCTGCGATTTTTAAAGCTGACCGACCTGAGCAAGTTATAGCTGGCCTCCGGGGTGTTAATCGGGAGAACCGCGGTTAAGGAGCGTTTAACCGAAGGTAGGGTGTAACAGTATAGACAAAAGACATGAACAGCTGGTCTGTTCCCAAGACAGCTGTTTTTTTATCGCTCAAACGGGCCTTGTCGCAATGTTATGGGGCTGAGATGGGTCATCTGTGATGACGAGTAGTATGATTCTTGCGCCCAAATAAAGCAGGCAGAACCCCGGGTAAACAAATACTTGACAAATCGAGAATATGTGTTAAACTATATTTGCCAGACGGGATGCAAGTATGGTCCTAGCCACAGTTATCCCAGACAAAAAAGGCAAAGGGGGTGGGACATTGTTGGCAATTAGGCAAACGAGACGGGGAGAGGCTGGTCAAGCCCTTCTAGAATATGCATTGGTTATGGCCTGTATCGCCCTTCCTTTGATACTGGTCGCCGATGGCATGCAAAGGGCTATGGCGAGGTTTCTCCGACACCTTTTAATGACTGTGGCGATATGGCCAATTGGTACTTAGTACCCCTGGTTAATACAAGGCGGAAGGAGGGCAACGATGGGTCTATTACTCTCCCAGCTATGGACAGACCAGAAAGGTCAGGGCATGGCTGAATACGGATTGTTGACAGCACTAATTGCCATTGCTGCTTTGGTAGCAGTGAGAACTCTGGGAGAGACACTCAAAGGCAAGTTTGAGGATCTAAATACATCATTGCAGGGCGTTTCAGCAAGATAAAAAAATAAAAAATACCTCTTCAGGGCATGGCTGGTGATGAAGGACATACCTGGGTTAGGATAACCAGTGCCCCTTGGGCACACTGCCCCTTTGCGATAAAGGCATTGGGGCAGTTTCCTTCCTAGCGAACTGATCAAGGCTGGTCAAAGGAGGTGCCCATGAGACTAACGATATCCACAGCATTGTTTCAGGATACATACGGCATTGAATCTATAAGAAGTTGCATGTTGCTAGGGTTACTGATGGGTTCCATCTATTATGATTTGCGGTTTCGTATCATTCCAAACTGGTTGACTGCTCCGGGGCTGGTGATGGGCCTATTGATGCTTACCCTTGATGGTGTTAGTGGGTTTTTGCAGGCGGTTTGGTTAGTTTGCTTACTCACATATCCATTCGTTTTCGGTTTCCAGAGAGGCTGGGTAGGGGGCGGTGATGTTAAGTTGGTTGCGGCGGTTGGCCTTTTGTCAGGACTGGATTTAGCTATACCAATCTTTCTAGCGGGCACGATCATGGCGGGTGTGTTTAGCTTGTATTGTCTCGCAGGTGCGTCACCTAGGGGCCGTTGGGATGGTCGCAACACCATTGCAGAAAAAGTCTGGATCCCGTATGGAGCATGCTATGCGTTGGGAGCACTTGTACTAAAGGGAATTCTTGCCTGGGGATTGATCCCATTGGCGGGTTTGCACAAGTAGATGGAGGTGGGATACAAATGGATGATAAAGGCACGGTGATATTGGAATTCTCTATAATACTTCCGATATTATTCCTTTGTATTTGGGGGATTCTTGCCTTGGCCCTATACGTGATTGAGTCCCAAATGCTGCATTTTGCCGCCTATACCGCGGCCCGTGTTGCCATACTGGACACAGATGAGGCAGGTCTAGACTCAGCAGCTGGCTTTCTGGTAGCGTCTCGGGGGGAGCTAAGCTGGGCATCGGAGGACCTTCGGGGGATTACTGGGCGTAAGCTATCTGTTAACAGGAGGGGGCGACGGGTAGATGTGGAGATTGGCAGAGAGTCTGACTTACTAAGCAAATTGACCAATTTTCTTGTGGGCAGGGGGCGTTCTAGTGCGCTCATAGTGGATCTTGCCAAGACATTTCGCCATCAAGAGGTATTTTACTCCATGGGGAGGTCTCGCTAATGGCAGCACATTCTGTGATGGTGGAACTAGCTAGGGAAGACGGTCAAGCCATGATTTTCCTATTGGTGGCCGCCGGAGTGATTATGGCCTTTGCTTGTGGCTTGTATATTACATCTTCATATCTAGTGGCAAAAATCCAAGCGCAAAATGCTGCCGACGCCGCCGCAGTGGCCGGGGCAGGGGCCTTGGCTGACACTTTGGACCTTTTAGTATTTAGCAACTGGGTACGTGGTGCGTCATATTTGGCGGCGGGCTTTGGAGCGCCCCTGCGGGCAGCAGTAGTTACTGTTGCGCCGTTGGCTGAGAAGAGTGGACCTGCATTGGCCGCCGCCCGTACTGTGGAAGTTGGACTGGCTAATGGCGCCATAGCTGTTCCCTTAAACAAGCCTAATCTTGACGTGCGTCAAGGGATCTTTACAGGAATGTATAGGGAACGGATGTGGAATAGGACCAATGGTAGATACATGCGGGCGAGCACGACTGTTATGCCCGACATACCGGATTGGATAGCTGCACCTTTCCAAGAACACTTGTTTTTGGGGATTGTTCCCCCGGTTGGTGCTGTGGCGGAGGCCTCCGTTAGCGGTTGGGGATTGGGCCGGGCCCATTTTAAAGGAGTATTGGGTAGGACTCTTCAAATCGGCGGAGGTTTTTTTAGGAGGCTCTTTGGGTTATAGGTTGGGCTAAGGAAGTTTTACGCTGTGGGGGTGGCTATATGAAGCTGCATCAAGTGATCGGTGGTAACTGTGCATCAGGGCAAGCCCTGTTGGAGCTAGCACTGATTATGCCGGTACTACTCATCTTGTTCGCGGGTATGATGCAATTGGCCCTTATATGTCAAACCAATCTTCTTGCTCACATGGCAGTAAGACATGCTGTGCAGATCTACTGGCAGGGCGGTAGCAAGCGGCAGATTCAATCAGAGGTAGCGGACTATTTTAGGCGTTACCCCTTCATGGCTGATCAGAATGTGCAAGTGTCTTGGCGAACCACTTTCCTAAACGAGACAGTGGAAGTAGCGTGTGAGCCACCCATGTTATTTCCCATGGCATGGCTAGGCAAACCCCCTGTGGTTCGAGCTTCCATGTGTTTAGCTAGGGAGCTATTTAGTCTGAGGCGGATTCCAACATTTTCCGACATTATGAGGTTCGGGGACAAATTACGAGAAAGCCGGTGATTATATGGATAGGACAAAAGGCTTAAGAACTCCTGAGCGCTACCTTATCTTTGTTTACATGTTGGCACTTATTTGCCTAGGGAGTCTGGTAGGGCCTGCTGGATCGGTATACGCCTTACAGCCGCCAACAATTAATCATCCACCACTTTGGGTGTTTCAGGGGCGGCCTGATCCCTTTGCAGCGGGATGGCTATGGGAAGATGGCGTGTGGTCGCGAATTGAGGAGGGTGAAGTATTCTGGAAAGAGGATGAAGTGCGGGCAGAGCTTGCGAAACGGGGATGGGCAGCGATTAGTATTGAAGAAATGGAAACCGAAATGGAGCTAGACGAATCGGGACTCACTGGAGGCATGTTAGAAGCAATTGGTGTGCCCATAATCCAACGTGGATGGGAAATCAAGGCAAGGCAAGGACCTTGGCGGGCTACGATTAGTGTCAGTAAGCTGGATACCGATGAGGGTGAGCTTTTTGACATCTCACACCCCTATGGCGATGTGTATGCCTACTATGCAACCCTGAGCCATGTACCTCCCTTAAAGGCAGATGCTAAGCTTCCTTCCGGGGCAAAATGGAAGCCGGTACCCGGTTCAAGCTTAGTTATGGTGAGACTTTATGATCAAACCCTTGTTCGTGGAGGCGCCTATGGTCTAAAAACTCCTTGGTCTTCCCGGGGGATTATTGATTACTATGCTAAACATGGTGATTGGGTTTTTTATCCAGCCTTCGATTCCATCGTCATGGGATGTGGTGTGGAACATGGCTCTGTCTACTACATGTATATTGAGATGATCCCATCCCACGATGGAGAGACAGTTTATCATGTAGTGGAAACCGGCGACATTCTACGGGACGAATTTCTGTATGAGTATGAGCGGGGGTTTGAGCACCAAGAAACGGACTGGTGATTAGATGTTTCGACATAGATACTTACTCTTGGCCTTCTTTTTGGCTATCTTGGGCACTTGGCTGACGGGCATATACATTAAGAAACTGGAGCAAGAAGCCTCTGGTCAGGGCTTGCACAGGGAGGTGATTGTAGCTAAGGGTTCGGTGTCAAAGGGAGATAGGTTAGACAACAAATTGGTTGATCTGAAAATGTGGCCTATTAACCTGATACCGCAGGGGGCTGTGACTCAGATTGAGGACATTCAAGACAAGTTCACCTCTGTGGATCTTGCCCCTGGGGAGGTCATTTTCGCAGATCGACTGCTTGAACAGGAAGAGCGAGGCCTTGTCTGGCGGCTAGATGGAGAACAGCGGGCTTTGTCAGTTCCGGTATCACGGGTGGAGGGTCTAGAATCAGAACTGAGCCCTGGCACAAAAGTGGATATTCTTGGAACCATAATTGATTATCGTACGGGCATTGAACACAGCCTCATGGTCTTGGAGAATGTGACTTTGCTGGAACTTGTGACCGAGGTTGACCCCTATGGAGGCTCCATGGGTAAGCAAATGGTGGTCCTAGCCGTTACGCCTTGGCAGGCCCAGAAGTTGGCCCTATTTGATAGTAGTGGTGGTTTACAGTTGCTCTTGAGGTCGGTCCATTCCACTGAAGAAGGTCTAGATGGCGATAGGGCGCTCACCACCCGGGACGTGCTTGGGTATGACGAAGATAACCTGATCTCCAGGGCATCTATTCCTAGACCTGAAGCAGCGGGGTCAATCATTGGGTCTTCGGCCCATATCCAGCCTAGTTGGCAGGTGGAAGTTATTAGGGGGACTAGTTCATTTATCGCCACAGATGATTTTCCTGGTAATTGGACCGAGCAAACAAGGGGGAGGTGAAGTGTTGCCTAGCTCCAAAGTACTGTATCTCCAGACCGGGATAAGAAAGGCACAGGCGAATTTGGAGCGTCATAGACTTTCCAGGGTAGTGATGGTTATCTTCCTGGGGTTGATAACTTGGCCCTGTGCACAGGGTTCTACACTAGCTTTGGCAGCTCCTAGTATGGCGTTGCCTCTTGGGGAGCATGGGCCCGATGACTTGATTTCTTTGTATGCTGGAGAAAGTGTGTTCCAGACGAGAAGTGGCCTTCAGCGGGTTGCAGTGGGCGATCCGGAGATTGCCGATCTTAAGGTCTTGGGCGAGGATGCCTTTCTCCTTATAGGAGTCAGCGCCGGACGCACGACTTTGATGGTTTGGACAGAACATGGTTTTTCTACAAGTGAGGTAACCGTAACTAGTCGCCCACCGGTGGATCTTGAGTATGTGGAAAGGTTGCTTGAGGGGTGGGGGGTGGGGCTTAGTTGGTGGCAGGAGTATCTTGTCATCCAAGGTGTTGTGTCAAAAGAGGATGAGAAAGAGGCAGTGGCCCATTTGGCTAGGACAATTTGGGAACCGGTGATTGATCTTGTAAGGGTGAGCGACAATGTGGAGCCATCCCTAGATGTGGAGACATCGGTGATGGTGGATGAAATCAGAGAGGCACTGAATCTGCCCGGTGTTTGTGTCCAGGTGATTAAGGACTTGGCTATTCTGGAGGGAACCGTAGATTTCATGACAGAGCAGGTGCGCGCCGGTGAGATCGCCCGCCAGTTTGTACCAGAGGTGCTTAATCTTATTCAGGTGGTGGAACGGTCGCCACTGGAAGTAGAATTTCTGGAAGTAGCTGCCAGACAGGGTGACCTTGTTGATGAAATGGCCAAAAAGCCGCCCATCACCTTGCAGGATGTTAACTTGCTCTGCCAAGAGTGGGGTTTTGATCTCAGATGGATAGGTGAGATCCTGTTACTAGAAGGCGTTGACCGGGATCCTAATCGAAAGGCAGCCATTGTAAGTCTTTTGGAGCTTCTGGATATTTATCATATCGATGCGACTGCTAGAAAGACCGTGTCGGTACTTGATTACCACAATGGGTTAGATGCGTTAAGCAAAACCCTTGAGGAGCTGCCGGGATTAAGCAATGTTGCAGTTCTCCACAAAGGCAAGCGCTTAATCATAGAAGGCGTTGGTGACCACCCCTCCAAAGTTGCACTAGCAGAAGCTTTGGCAGAAGATTACGCCAGCTCTCTGGGGCTAGAGGTATTTAGCCTATTGCAGCTTCCTACAGAGGAAGACGGGAGAATTCCCGCAAGATCCATTCAGAATCAAATTGGTATCCCTGGACTTGTAGTGCGATGGGTGGGAGAAGACCTAGTGTTGCAAGGTACTTTGCCCCCTGGGGAACATGAGGCCGCCATTGCTTTGGCAAGTCAGTACAGCTTTCAGGTCATAGATCTAATTGAGGAAGTAGGCCTTACTTCCCTTGTTCTAGCCGATATAGATTCCCTATTGGATATGGAGGATATTTCGGTGGGGAGAGTGGGTAATACCGTGATTTTGCAGGGCGAAGTCCCGTCAGAAGAACAAAAACGAAGGGCAATGGCTCTAGCGAGTGCTTTTGGTTACCCAGTTGTGGATGCAATGATGGTGGCCCCTAGAGGTGAAGAGCGTAGTAGGGAGTTGAACATATCTGAAATAGAAACCGCCATTGGGATGGACCAAGTTCAAGTAAAGCTAGTCAATGGATTTATCACCCTAGAGGGTGTTGTCAAGAGTCCGCTGGACAAGACTAGGGCCTCGCTTATCGCTGCTACCTTTGGTGAAGTTATCGATTTGGTTGAAGTAGCCTCTGTGGATGATGATTCGCTAAAAGATGAAGCAGATCATTGGGTGGCTTTGTTGCAGGAAGCAGCAGATCTGGGGGTTCGCCTATACAAGGTAGGCCAAAGTGTCGTGCTGGAGGGGATGGTGTCCCTCTCAGACGCCAACTATCTAGAGGCTCTTATGGATGGGGAATTTCCCCATTGGATTAATCGGCTTAGTATATCCGAGGCGCCTGCTGAGCCATTGCCAGCCTTATCTGAGGTGGAGCTCCTCATAGATAATCCCAGCATCTATTGCAGATACGTGGGAGATGTTTTGGTCATGCAGGGAACAGTCACATCTGAAGATGAAATCCGGAGAGCAGAAGCAGTTGTATCTATTTTTGAAGTTCCAATTCATAATCTGTTGGTGGTAAAGGAAGCCAACCCTGAGCAGGTGTGGGTTGATGTATGCATGCTTGAGATCTCCCAGAGTGAAGGCAAGGAAGTGGGGCTAGACTGGCAGATTGGCCTTGGTAGGCAGGAGGGGGAACATGTTAGTTTGCCCATATACGAGATTGACCAGTGGCCTAGTTCCCCAGGGGCCAATTCCCACGCGTTCAATATAGTGGTAGGGCCCCTTTGGGCTAGGACAGAGCTACTCAATCTGATGCAGTCTGGAGATGCCCGGATTTTGGCTTCTCCATCCTTGCTTGCAGAAAATGCCCAGGTAGCCGAATTTCTAGCCGGAGGCGAGATTCCTGTACCTACTGAAGGGAGGATCGAATGGAAGCCCTATGGAGTCGGACTCAAGGTACAGCCTACGTTGCGTGACAACGGCGATATCCATCTACAAGTGGAGCCTGAGGTGAGTTCGCTAGATTGGGAAAATGCTGTTCAGCTAGAGGATGCAATTATACCAGGTGTTCGCACTCGGAGGTGGAAAACTCAGGCTGCTATCCAACCTGGTAAAGCTCTTGTCATAGGGGGTTTGCTTTCTGAGGAGGATACTAGGCGGGGCAGACATGTGCCTTTTCTGGGCGAATTGCCGATCTTAGGTACATTATTTCGCAGCGAAAACATAGCCAAACAAAAGACGGATCTAGTCGTTATTGTGAGTCCCAGATTGTTGCAGGATGATGATCCTCTGTGGACCGATGCATTGCTATCCCGGTAGGGTTCCGGGGTTTTGTGTGCAGG
>JAAZMF010000061.1 GCA_012798955.1 Bacillota bacterium
CCGCCAATCCCGGTATCGACCCAACTAGGTTAGTTCCAGGTCAGCAGATCTGTATTCCAGTTGTCACTCCACCGGTATGCACAGGGTTTTTCTACACAATCCAGCCGGGGGATACGTTGTTTGAACTGGCCCAAAGGTTTGGTACCACAGTTGCCGCGATAATCGCCGCTAACCCAGGTATCGATCCAACTCGGTTAGTTCCAGGTCAGCAGATCTGTATTCCGGTACCACCACCCCCGCCGGGCAGGCGTTGCATAGCAATGGCACCAACGGATTTGGCTCCTAACGCCGACGGAGTGCTATTTCTAGACCCAACAGATAACGTAGCCTTGGGTACTGCCTCAAATGTACCGGATCCAACTGTGTTCAACCAGGAAGTGTATAAACTCTGGCTTAGGGAAGGCACCACGAACAACTGGGTAGTCACGACCATGTTCCGATCACCCCAGGATGTCTGGGTAGGACGCTTGGTTCCGTCACAGTCGCTGAACTCTTTCACTGCCGCAGTCGTCTCCGCGGAGCAGGCAGCTAATGTACAAAGACCGGTGGGTAGCCGAGTGCTAACTGCCACCATATCAACGACGACGTAAGATAGATAGCTATGAGCGACGGAACGGGCCATGTCCTCTGGGCATGGCCTGTTCTAGATCATGGCCCTGCTATTCATCATGGGTCCAAAGCCAAGGCATGTTTCATGCAGGGCAGAGGGGAGGATTTATCATCTCTGGAAAAGAAAACCAGTTTAGGCAGATCACTACTAGGATCACTACCGCAACAGGAGGGATGTTGGTTGGAGAAACCAGTTGTTTTGATGAGTGAAGGAGAGCAGATGTTGGGGGTGTTGCATCTGCCCCAAGGTGAAGGCCCATTTCCTGCCGTTGCTCTTTACCACGGTTTCACTGGTACGAAGGTAGAGGCCCATCGCATTTTTGTCAAGATGGCCAGGGCTCTAAGTAAAGCGGGGATTGCCGCTGTGCGCTTCGATTTCCGGGGTTCAGGGGATAGTGCAGGCGATTTTGACGACATGACGGTAAGTGGTGAGATCATCGATGCACGGCGGGTACTAGATTTTCTCCAGGAACAGGAAGCTGTGGCTGGTGAGCGGCTTGGGGTTTTGGGCTTGAGCATGGGCGGGGCAGTGGCGGCTTCGGTGGCAGGGCAAGACAGACGAGTTAAATCACTGGCTCTTTGGGCGGCAGTAGCCCAGTTTAGTCTATTTGAAGGCCAAGAGGAGCTAGTAGAGCAGGCAAAGGCCTGTGGCCATGCCGATGTGGGTGGCAACGTGCTCAAGTACGCCTTTTACGAGGATTCCCGCAAGCAAGATCCGTTGAAATGGGTTTCTGCCTATGGAGGCCCTGCACTTATAGTTCATGGAGACGGAGACCCCACAGTACCTGTGGCTCATGCCCACCTGTATTTTGATGCTATCAGCGGCACAAAAGAAAAGTTTATCATCCCCGGGGCTGACCACACGTTTAATAGTCATGAATGGGAAACCGCTGTCATCGAGAAGACAGCGGCGTGGTTTGTCGATACACTTTAGGAAGAAGTCATTGACTAGATTGCTTCTAGGTTCTCGGCTTCGTCAATCAAGCTTTTATAGGCATTGGCAAGTTGCTGGGTGATGGGGCCGGGCGTTCCATCGCCCACAATTTTGCCGTCGATGGCAACTAGTGGCAGCACGGCAATCCCACGGCTAGTGATGAAGGCCTCTTGGGCATCATGTAATAGCTCATGTCGGGAGATTACTTCTGTCCGCAAGGGTATGCTTAGGCCGGGGGCGAGCTCAAGCAGTATCTCTCTGGTGATTCCGCTTAATATGAGTGGGGAAGCGGGGGCAGTGACTAAGGTACCATCAATTACGGCAAAGAGGTTACTACTGGAACCTTCTACGACGCCAAGTCCTTCTCGATATAATAGAGCTTCGGTGGCTCCTGCTCGCCGGGCCTTCTCCTTGGCCACGGCATTGGCGATGAGATTCAGTGACTTAATGTCACAGCGCAACCAACGCTCATCGGGGACGATGATTGCTGTGGCGCCCTGCTGGAACTGTGCTGAAGTCGGATTGTTCCAAGGCATGGGATAGGCGATGACAGTCGGTTTGACATTTTCGGGAAAAGCATGGGCCCGGGGGGCAACTCCCCGGGTGACTTGCATATAGACAAGACCATCGTGCAGGGAATTTGCCTTGATTAGGCGCCGGGTAAGATGGGCAAAATCCAGCTCACTAGGTATCTGGATTTCTAAAGCATCCAGGCTCCGCTTAAGCCGCCTTAGGTGCCGATTTAGTGCTAGGGCCTGCCCGTTCTCGCATTTTATCACTTCATAGACGCCGTCACCAAATTGGAAACCCCTATCTTCAAAGGATATCTGTACATTTTCTCTGGGCATGAATTCGCCATTAAAAAACACTATCTGACTCATAAGCGGCACAAGTGTAATCTACGCGGTTTGCGGAATTTGCGCCGATCCTTGTGCCTTGCACCTCCCTTTGCTGTCTAGGTTTTCATTATTGATGTTCGCTTTCGGGATCCCAAGTCCTGATCAATCGAACAATAAGTATCTGGATGAAAAGGTGTAATGCCAAGGCCACGGCAAAAGGTAGCCGGGGGCTGAGTGTATAGAGCAATCCCGCTATGGGACCTGCGGGGATAGTGGCAACAAGGGTGAAAACAGCAATCACCGAGTTAATCTTGGCCCGGGAACGGTCTGGAATTGCATTGGCTAGGCTAGCTTGACGAATAGGATCAAGGACTGCTGAACCAAAGCCAGTGCATATGGCTGAAATCAAAGGGAAGATCATCAGTCCCGGTGGTGCCATAAGCAATGCTAAATTACCAAGGGTAAATCCTAATGCTCCCGCTCTCAGTCCCCAGTTAGTCTGATTTGGGCCAAGACGTGGTACAAGCAAGATGAGCACAACAATCATCGTGGCGGAAGTAGCTGCCGGGATTAGGGCGATGATGGCTGCCGATAGCCCCAGCCCCATGGTGTCAGTCATATACAAAGCGCCATATGTATTTCTAATGCTGGCACTGAACATAGCTAGGGTCTGCACCAGAAAGAGGATGAAGATCGTGGGCGATTCCCTAAGCAACCTTAAGGAAGTAGCGAATTCTCCTAGAGCTTTTTGGGGCGAGTTATCTACCGATTCCCCTAATATGTTCTCTCCTATGGAGCTCTCTCTTACACCCCACTGTCTGATCCCGAGGGCGCATAGGATCATGATAAGCCCACTAGCATAAATAATCCTGCCCCCAGTAATCATCCCCCAACGCCGCACCATAAGCCCGCCTACTGGTACCAATAACCCTGATCCAACAAACATCATTTGTACCATGGCATAGATGGGTTGCCTTTCTTCGGGCTTGGTATCTTCAACAAGCAAGCAACCCCAAGCCGGAACAGCTGCATGGAACAGGCCGTTCATAGCCGCCGCGATCAGGAAGTGAGTTGTACTTCGGGCGGTAAGCCAGATAATGCTAGGGATTACCCAGCCAATGGCATCGGCGAGTTGCATGGTACGCTTGCGGCCCCAGTGATCAGAAAGATGCCCGCCCACAAGCGCGGCAAATACCTGGATTGTGAGACCGACGGCAGTAATCAGACCAACTTGAGTTTTGCTTACTCCCAGTGCTACCATGTATAGTGGACCATAAAGGTTGTACCATGAGACAACAGTGCCCCAGAATGGTTCGGAAATAATCAATGCCCGGGCATTGGCGTTAGGTGCCTTAAACATGGTTACGCCATTACGGAACTGCTCTGTTGCCACTTTGCTAGACGAGGGCATTGGCTTTTTATGGTCTTTTTGCGTATGGGTGCTCAACAGAAGGGGCCCCCCATCTTGAATCCTTTACGAGCTACCTCCTAATCTACCCTTATATGAGTCGCGAAGTCAAGTATAATGAGATATGGGAGTAAAAAAGATTAACTTTGGTGCTAGGTATGAGTTGGCCCGGTCATAGATCATATTGAGTCACAAGACGGACAAAGAGGAGTGGTAATATGGCAAGACCCCTGAAACCTCGCCGAGTAGAGGCGATGCCGGAGATCTCAGTATTTAAGCCGGCGGGTATACCTCTGCGTGATTTAGAAGAAGTGGTACTTACCGTTGATGAATTTGAGGCTTTGCGGTTGAAGGATCTCGAAGGCCTAGAGCAAGAAGACTGTGCAGCACGCATGAATGTCTCCCGTCCCACTTTTCAACGGGTCTTGACGGCGAGTCGGGCTAAGGTGGCAGATGCCTTGGTTAATGGGAAATTACTTAGAGTAGAAGGCGGGCAATATCGATTAGCTAGACGCAAATTCCTCTGCAGAGCTTGTAACCATGAGTTTGATCTGCCCTACGGGACAGGCCGGCGGGGGAGCGAGACACCTTGTCCAAAGTGTAACACCATGGGCGTGCACCGTTTGGATGAGCGGGGCCCTAGCAAGGGTTCTAAGTAGAGTATAGAAAGACTAACCGCCGGGTTGTTGACATATGTTCAAAACCATCATATAATGGTATTGAGCATATGCTCAATACGCAGAAGAGGAGGGGTAGCTATGCCAAGGGGTGATTTTACTGGACCCTGGGGTAGAGGGCCGATGACCGGTCGAGGTGTTGGTTACTGTGCCGGCTTTGCTGGACCCGGGTTTGCTAGCCCGAGGGGTCGCGGGTTCGGACTAGGCCGAGGATTTGGACCGGCGAGAGGGTTTGGTGGAGGCTATCGTGCCTGGGGTGGGCCTGGGGTGGCCTGGGGACCCAGATATATGGGGCCCATGGAGCCCGAGGCACCGACGTGGCAGAACGAAGTCGCCATGCTCCAAGAGACGGCTGGTGCGCTAGAATATCAGCTTAAGCAAGTCAGGAAAAGATTGGCCGATCTTGAGGATGAAACCCGCGAGGATTAGACAATGAGGACGTCGTGTTTAGGTCTTGCCCGGCGCTTGGTTTTTAGCAAACCTTTCGCCGGGCTCTTGTCTGCGATCCTCTGCCGGGTTGTCGGTGCATCCTGGGTCCTAAATGACTCTAGATCGCTGCAGGGCCGAAAAGCTCATGGCCTTTACGGGCCAGATTTTCCCCTAGTTTGCGGCATCGATCGGCATCGAAACCCTCTGGCGTCCGGCAGGAGACGGCTCCAAAGTGAGTAGGGGGTCGTCCTGTGACTACTCCACCTGAGTAGATGATCATACCCCGAATCAGCATGCCCTGGATTAGGGCCATTTCCGCCATTTCATAGCCACCACCACCGGGCCAAGCGGCCGAGGCAAAGGGGGCTCCGAGTTTGCCCTCCACCTTTACTGGTAGAGTGTCCATGCATCTTTTCATCTGCCAGCTCATGGTCCCATAGTAAGTCGGGCATCCAAAGAGGATGACCTGTGATTTCTCTAGCGCTTGCTGATCTAGACTCTCCACCGCCATGAGAGAGACTTCTACTTCACCCAACTGCAGAGCTCCTTCTTTGATTAGCTCGGCCATTTTCTTGGTATTTCCGGTTTCAGAGTGATATACGATACTCATTTTCAGCAATTTATCTGTCCTCCCGGTCGATCTTCCTAGAGTCTTGCCTTGATCATTAATATCTCATAGATTGCATACTATGGCAAACTGGCTAACTGATTAAGAGTCAGCGATGGCACAACGACAGGGCAGGTGACTTGGTTAACAAGTGAGCTCCTTAGCAAACTGCACTATTTTATGCTCGATTTCCCTAATCACCGCAACGAACTCTCCATCGCCTTTTCCTGTTGGATCATCAAGCCCCCAATCCTCCCTGTGTTTGCAGGGGAGAAAAGGGCACTCAACATTACAGCCCATGGTGACTACGACATCAACTGGTGGAATGTCAGATGTTAGCTTGGGCCTCTGGGTTCGCTCCATGTCGATACCATAGAGCTTTTTCATTAGCCGCACAGCATCTTGGTTAATGGCGTCCTTGGTTTCGGTACCGGCGGAATAGCTCTCGAAAACATCACTTGCCAAGTGTTTTCCCAAGGCCTCCGCAATTTGAGAACGGCAGGAGTTGTGCACACAGATAAAAGCTACCTTTATGATATTGCCCACCCTTTCTGCCTATTTATTGTCCTGCGACCCCAGTTATTATTTTCTATGCCTTCTAGGCAATATCCTTAGTTGGTGCGGGGAACCAGTGTGGCGTTCTGTTTGCTATTCTGACCAGCATGAGCATAACAGGAACCTCAACAAGTACGCCTACCACAGTGGCCAGTGCAGCTGGAGAAGTTGTGCCAAAGAGGGCAATTGCTACGTCATATCCCATTGACACCTATATTCCAATATAGTAATATAGTCCGCGAGGGGAGGTAAGCTCATGGGAATCTATCAAATGAGAGCTGATTTGGCTAAAGCCCTTGCCCATCCGCTGAGATTAGAAATCCTCGATATGCTGTTGGCTGAAGGGGAGGAATGTGTCTGCGATATTGCAGAAAAGGTGCAGGCCAGACAGCCGGCAGTATCGAAACACCTTGGCATTCTGCGGGATGCTGGCATTTTGGACTCTCGAAAGGAAGGGCTGATGGTGTTCTATCGAGTGCGCATGCCGTGTATCCAGGGCTTTTTCCATTGTTTAGATCGAGTCCTAGAGGAGGACTTGAGCAGGCGGCAGGCTCACTTGGAGGAGGCGATCTCTGGTGAACAATCAACCGGAGGCA